>CANJOX010000106.1 GCA_947475795.1 Gemmatimonadota bacterium | reverse complement strand
GGCAAGGATACCGGCACCGTCGAACCGGCGTACCGCGAGATCGTGAACGCGGTGCGCGACTCCACCCTGCGGCGCGGCCCCGGCGGACACATTCTCACGGGCCCCATCTACGTGGACGGCGCGGAACCCGGCGACGTGCTGGAAGTGCGTATCAAGCAGGTGGCGCTCGACATCCCCTACGCGTGCAACTCGTTCGGCCCGCGCAGCGGATTCCTCCCCGAAGACTTTCCCGGCAAATCGCAGCAGCGCATCGTGCCGCTCGATCGCGCGCGCATGATCGGCCACTTCTCCGACTCGCTGGGCATCGAGATTCCACTCGCGCCGTTCTTCGGCAGCATGGGGGTCGCACCCGCGACCGGCCGCCTCAACAGCGCGCCACCCACCATGCACGCCGGGAACCTCGACAACAAGGAATTGCAGGCCGGCACGATTCTGTACATCCCCGTGAAGGCCAAGGGCGCGCTGTTCGAGGCGGGAGACGGACACGCCGCGCAGGGCGACGGCGAGGTGGACATCACCGCGCTCGAGACGGCATTGCGCGGCCGTTTCCAGTTCATTGTCCGCAAGGACATGACGCTCACCTGGCCGCGTGGCGAAACTCGCACGCATCACATCGCGATGGGTACCGACAGCAGTCTCACCGTGGCCACCAAGATTGCCGTGCGCGAGGCGATCACGCTGCTGGCCGACGTGAAAAAGATGACACGCGAAGACGCCTACATGCTGGTGAGCACGGGGTGCGATGTGCGCATCACGCAGCTCGTGGACGGCACGATGGGTGTGCACGTCATGATCCCCAAGCGGTTGTTCGTGCGGTAACGCCGGTCTGGCGCCTCCGCCTCTTTTCTTTCTGCTGCCCCGACGCCACCGATGACCGCTTTTCCCCTGCCATCGCCGCGCTCCGCGGTGTTCGCGATCGCCGTCGCGTCGCTGTGGGCGGCCTCCGCGCACGCCCAGCAGAACACGGCGATTGCCGGACCGCCCGCCCCGGTGGCGCCGGCGGTGATCACCCGCGCCGCCTCGGGGCAGGCGACCGTGCGCGCCATCAAGCTCACCGCGCCGCTCACGGTGGACGGGGTGCTCGACGAGGCGATCTACACGAAGGAGGCGGCGTTCGGTGGGCTGATCCAGGTGGCGCCGGACGCTGGCGCGCCCGCGACTGAGCGCAGCGATCTCTGGATCACCTACGACGATCGCAACATCTACCTGTCCTGTCGCTGCTACGAAACGGCGCCGGCGGCGGAATGGATCGTCAACGAACTGCGGCGCGATACCGGCGGGCTGCGCAACAACGAACACATCGGCGTTCTCTTCGACACGTTCTACGATCGCCGCAGCGGCTTCGCCTTCTACACCAACCCCCTCGGCGCGCGCGCGGACTACAGCATCGTGGACGAGGGCGCCTCGAACACCGACTGGAATCCGGTGTGGACGTCGAAGACGGGACGCTTCGACGGCGGCTGGACCGTCGAGATGGCCATTCCGTTCAAATCGCTGCGGTATCGTGCCGGTCCGGATCAGGTGTGGGGCATGCAGATCCGGCGCTCGGTGCGTCACAAGAACGAATGGGACTACCTCACCCCCGTGCCGCGCATTCTGGCCGGCCCACAGGCGCTCAACCGCGTGTCGGCCGGCGGCACGCTGGTGGGGCTCGACCTTCCCGAAACCGGCAAGAACATCGAGGTCAAACCCTACGCTGTCGCCCGCACCACGACCGACCGGGTGCGCACCCCGCAGATCACCAACAGCGTGGGCAGCGAAATCGGCGGCGACATCAAGTACGCCGTCACACCGAATCTCACCGCCGACCTGACCGTCAACACCGACTTCGCGCAGGTGGAAGCCGATGAACAGCAGGTCAACCTCACGCGCTTCAGTCTGTTCTTCCCCGAGAAGCGCGACTTCTTTTTGGAAGGGCGCGGCATTTTCGATTTTGCGCGCGGCGGGAATGGCGCCTTCGGCGGCAACGGCGGTGCCGACACGCCGCAGCTCTTTTACACGCGGCGCATCGGCCTCGACAACGGCGGCGTGGTGCCGATCAACGTGGGCGGCCGACTTACCGGGAAGCTGGGCAAGTTCGCCGTCGGGCTCATGAACATCGGCACGTCAGGCGACGCGGCATTCAAGGCGGAGCCCACCAACTTCACCGTGGTGCGCGTGAAGCGTGATGTGCTGCAGCGCAGCTCGATCGGCGCGATGGTCACCAACCGCTCGGTCGGTGCGTCGGGCGCTGGTTCGAACGCCGTGTACGGCCTCGATGGGGCGTTCCTGCTGTCGCAGGCGCTCACGGCCGGCGCCTACTGGGCGCAGAGTCAGACCACGGGCATCACGGGCGACGATCAGAGTTATCAGGGGCGGCTGGACTACAGCGTCGACAACTTTGGTGCCAAAGCCGAGTTCCTGGCGGTGGGGCGCAACTTCGACCCGCAGGTCGGCTTTCGGCGGCGCTCCGACATCAACCGGTCGTTCGGCGAAGTGCGCTTCAGTCCGCGTCCGGCCAATCAGGCCGTGGTCCGGAAGTTCACCGGCACCGCGTCGGGCGAGTACGTGGAGAACGGCCGCGGCACCGTGGAGACGCGGGTGTGGCGCGGGCACTTCGATACCGAGTTCGCGAACAGCGACGTAGTGGGGCTTGACGTCACGCGCAATTACGAGTTCCTGCGTGTCCCCTTCACGCCGTCTGGCGCGCCCAAGGCGATCGCGGCAGGCGGGTATGGATTCTCCGATGTGGCGCTGTCGTATGCGTTCGGCGCGCAGCGCCGCGCGTCGGGGACCATTCGGGTGCAGGGTGGGCAGTTCTATGACGGTACGATTCGCAGCATCACGATCGGGCCGGGCAATTCGTTTTCCACGGCCCGCATCGCGATCCTGCAGCGGCTCGCGCTCGAGCCCACGTACTCGGTCACGCGCATCGAACGCCCCACGTCCTCGTTCACCACCCAGCTTGCCCGCGCCCGCGTGGACTACGGGTTTTCACCGTTGATGT
This sequence comes from Gemmatimonadota bacterium, assembly GCA_947475795.1. The sequence goes on along the minus strand of CANJOX010000106.1, from coordinate 6,633 downwards.
TTGCGAGCGGTCTGGTGCAGTACAACTCGGCCGATCGCGCCTTCAGCACCAACCTGCGCTTCCGGTGGGAGTACGCGCCCGGGAGCGAGCTGTTTCTGGTGTACACCGACGAACGCGATGTGCGCGAGGACCGCTACGCCACGCCCACGACCGTGCGTGGGCTCAAGAACCGCGCGGTGGTGGTGAAGATCAGCCGGTTGTTCCGGTACTGACGGCGCGTTCGGCCAGCCGCACGCGCTTACAGCGGCCGGAATTGCGAATTCTGAATGTCGCCCATCACGAAGCTGGGAATGAAAAACTGCGAGTTGTTACCGGCCAGCTTGGCACTGCCGCTCGACTGCTCCTTCGATGCATCGCGCTTGCTTTGGGCCGTCGAGGAGCTGAAGCGATCCTGACCGGCGACAAGGCCGTAAAAGGCGTTGATGGAGCAGGTCAAGGTCGCCACCCACAGGTAGGCCAGGCTGTTCCAGTCCTCCTTCACGGCCATCACGACCCGTGACAGCTCACGCGTGGTAACCCCCAGATTCGCGGCGAGCTTCATCCGCTCCTCCATGCCGGCATCCCAGTCGTACGCATCGTACGGCGACCACCACGCGGTAACGGGGGAGGCGCTGTTCAGGCCATCCTGCAAGCCGGAGTACGCATGCAACCGGCAAATCTTCAATCCCGCCGGCAGCGTGCGCACCTCCGCCTTGCGGTACTTGAACGCCGCCTGCACTTCACTGACGGTTTGGGGGCCGGACTCGAAGTTTGTCCAGTTGATGGCAGCGTTCTTCGGCATAAACACGTGTCCGGGTGAGGTGCGCCGAGGTAGTGTCCGGTGAGGCGCACACGTGGCAAAGCTAGGATGTGACGCCCACGGGTCAAGAGTCAGCGGCGCAGTGCATGCGCGCGGCACGCGACTGCCCGGCGCGCTCCAGCGTCGCGACATCCCGTGCAATCTGCTCCATGTCCAGCGCCAGCGTCGCGTGATACATCCCACGAGTGCGCGCGTCCTGATCGATCTAGCGGACGACGGGACTGTCCATCGATCCCAGCCCATCCACGCGGATGGTGATGCGGTCGCCGGGTTGCAGATAACGCTGCTGCTCCCGCGCGAGGGCGATGTAGCTCTCGATCGCCTGCCGCGTGACAGGGCGGTCCCAGCCGCCGGCAAGCCACCTCACGACGCCGCGCCCGATCGCGCGCACATCGACACCGGCGAACACGGTGCCGCCGGGTGTGCCTGCCAGGAGCAGGGTGCGCGCGGGCACCTGCCCGTCGGCAGTGAACGGCAACCGTGCCGTGCCGCCCCAGTAGGCCCATGTCTGATCCCGCAACGCGCCGGCCTCGACGAGCAGGCGGTCCAGATCCCAGATCCACTTCGTGGCCGTGGTGCGTTGACGCTCTGTGCCGTTCACGGACAGTTGCAGCGTCACCCCCTGCACAAACGCATCGAGATCACGCGGCACGACAAACAGGTCACCCACCGGCAAATAGCCGGGCGCGCTTTTGCCGCTCGTGAAGCCGACGCCGGACTCGGGATGATCGGCGTCGACCTCGCGCAGCAACGTGGCCCGATCGGTCACGTCGTTGCACAGCAGCAGCCCGCCCGTGGCCCGCTGACCCGGCGTGGCCGGCGCCATGGTCACGAGACACAGCTCCACTTCGTAGTCGAGCAAGGCGTCACCCGCCGGGACGGGCGCCCGCGACGGCGTGGGCGCGACGTACTTGGCAAACAGAAACGGTCCGCCGTCCACCGTCGCCTCGTCAGCATGCTCGCGATAGTTGGTGCCCGCCGCGATGTGCGTGCCCAACAGATCGACCGGCACGGCGAGTGCGGCCACTCGCGCGCGGATGGACGCGCCGCCGGCCGTGATGAGCGCGCGCACCCCGTCATAGCCCAACCGGTTGACGAGGGTGATGGCGTCTTCGCCCGGTGTCCCGATCGGCACGCCGGTCACCTCGCCATCGACATAGCGACTGACCGCGATGGTCTGCGTGCCCAGCCGGGCGAACGTCAGGGCGTCGCTGGTCGGCGCGATCGTCACACTGGGTGCCGACACCGACGGGCGCACGCCCCGCACCGGTCCGGCCGGTGTCCAGGCGAGGTACACCGCGGCGAACCCGATCGAGGCCACGAGGCTGATGACGACGCGACGCACCATATCTCCCTTCCCTCTGCGAAGAAACCCGTGGTGGTCCCAGCCGGGGCCACCGCTGCAATCTATGTGCACCACGTGGCGCGGCACGGCACGGCACACGTCGTTCGGCGCTCGCTCGGCTCGCGAACGCCCCGTACATTCCATCGACCGTGATCGCATGAATGACCGGCCGCGACTGGCTCTCTCTCCTCTCCACCGGCGACGCACCATGAAGGCGGACGTGCGCGGTCATCTGTTGGCCCTCGAGAACGAATCCATCCACGTGTTGCGGGAAGTGGCGGCGCAGTTCGAGCGCCCCGTCCTGCTGTTTTCCGGTGGCAAGGACTCCATTGTCGTGGCCTGGCTCGCGCGCAAAGCGTTCCATCCGGCGCCGATCCCGTTCCCGCTGCTGCACATCGACACGGGGCACAACTTCGACGAAACCATCCGCTTCCGCGACGACTTTGCCGCGGTGCTGGGGTGCGATCTGCGGGTGGCCTCCGTGCAGGACTCGATCGATCAGGGACGGGTGACCGAAGAGCGCGGGCCGCTGGCCAGCCGGAACGCGCTGCAAACGGTGACGCTGCTCGATGCGTTGCGCGATCACCGCGCGGATGCCGCGATCGGCGGCGCCCGACGCGACGAGGAAAAAGCGCGCGCAAAGGAGCGCGTCTTCTCGCACCGGGATCGCTTCGGTCAATGGGACCCCAAGAACCAGCGCCCCGAACTCTGGAGTCTCTACAACGGGCGCCACCAGCCGGGCGAGCACTTCCGGGTGTTCCCCATCTCCAACTGGACCGAGATGGATATCTGGCAATACATCGCCCTGGAGGAAATCCCGATGCCGTCGCTCTATTTCGCGCACGAACGGGAAGTCGTTCGCCGGGACGGGATCTATCTGGCCAAGACCGACTACATCACGCTCATGGCGCACGAAACTGCCGAGCGTCGCGTGGTGCGGTTCCGCACGATCGGCGACGCCACCTGCACCGGCGCCGTCATCTCCAATGCCACCACGGTTGACGAGATCATCGTCGAGACAGCCGCCGCCCGGGTCACGGAGCGCGGTGGCCGCAGCGACGACAAACGCTCCGAGGCAGCGATGGAAGACCGGAAAAAGGTGGGGTACTTCTGATGCCCACCACGACCGCCTACGCGGGCATGGATCTGCTGCGCATCGCCACCGCCGGCAGCGTGGACGACGGCAAGAGCACGCTGATCGGCCGCCTGCTGTACGACACGAAGTCAATTTTCGAAGACCAACTGGAGCAGATCGAAGACGCCAGCCGGCGACTCGGCGACGACGGGATCAATCTCGCGTTGCTCACCGACGGCTTGCGGGCGGAACGCGAGCAGAAGATCACGATCGACGTGGCGTACCGCTACTTCGCCACGCCGCGGCGCAAGTTCATCCTGGCCGATACGCCCGGCCACGTGCAGTACACGCGGAACATGGTGACCGGCGCCTCCACGGCCGATCTCGCCGTCGTGCTCGTGGACGCCCGCAAAGGCGTGCTCACGCAATCGCGTCGGCACGCCTTCATCGCATCGCTGCTTGGTATTCCGCATCTCGTGGTGGCGGTCAACAAGATGGATCTGGTGGACTGGTCGGAAGACGTTTTCCGCGCCATCGTCGCGGACTTCACGGCGTTCGCCGGCAAACTCACGGTGAGTGACATCACGTGCATGCCGATGTCGGCGCTGCTGGGCGACAACGTGGTGTCGCCGTCCACGCGGATGCCCTGGTTTCAGGGGGGCCCGTTGCTGCATCACTTGGAAAGTGTGTCCCCCGGCAAGCGGCGCAACACGATCGACTTTCGTTTCCCCGTGCAGTATGTGGTGCGCCCCAACCAATCCTTCCGCGGCTTCGCGGGGACCGTCGCGTCGGGGGCCGTGCGGGTGGGCGACGAGGTCGTGTCGTTGCCATCGGGCGTCGGCTCGCGCGTGAAGGGTATCGCAACGTACGACGGATCACGCGAGGGCGCGGAGGTCGGCGACGCCGTGGTGATCACGCTCGAGGACGAAATCGACGTGTCGCGCGGCGACATGCTCGTGCGCCGGAAGAACCGGCCCGTCGTGTCGGATCGCTTCGAGGCGTACCTCTGCTGGATGAATGACACGTCGCTCGCGATCGGGCGGCCGTACGTGCTGCGGCACACGTCACGGGAGGTGCAGGCGTTCGTGGAGCGCATCGAATACCGCGTGGACGTGGACACGCTGCACCGTGATCCGGCGTCTACCTTGGCGGTGAACGACATCGGCCGCGTGGAGATTACCACGGCACAACCGCTCTGCTTCGACAGCTATCGGGTGAACAGCGCGACCGGCAGCTTCATCCTCATCGATCCCGCGACGAACGAGACGGTGGGAGCGGGGATGATCCGCGGTGAGGTGAAACCGCCGGAGCGGATGCCCGCGTCGACCGTGTCGGCCAACGTGACGTGGGAGGACTGGAACATCCCGCGCGCCGAACGCGAGGCGGTGCAGGGGCACCGTGCCGCGGTGATCTGGCTCACGGGGCTGTCGGGTACGGGCAAGAGCACGGTGGCGCGCGCGGTGGAACGCCAGCTGTTCGCGGACGGCTACCGGACGGTCCTGCTCGATGGCGACCAGCTGCGGCATGGCCTGAACGGCGACTTGGGATTCAGCCGGCGCGATCGGGCGGAGAACATCCGGCGCGCCGGCGAAGTGGCACGCGTGCTGTACGAGTCGGGGTGCGTGGTGCTGTGCGCGTTCGTGTCACCGTACCGCGCGGACCGCGACGCCGTGCGGGCGTTGTTCGCCCACGAGCGCTTTGCGGAGGTGCAGTTGACCTCGCCCCTCGACGTCCTGCGGGCGCGCGACACGAAGGGGTTGTACGCGCAGGAAGCCAACGGAGCGGCGCTCGGCCTCACCGGCGTGAGTACGCCGTACGAGGCGCCGGAACACGCCGAGCTGGTGATGGACACGAGCGTGCTGTCGGTGGACGCCGCGGTCGGCGCGGTGCTGGGGCTCGTGCGCCGCATGGCCCCGCGGCCGCACCACACGTGACAGGACGGCAGACCGGCAGGGTATGGGCGGCGATGGCCTTCACCGCCGTCTCCTGCCGCGCCACCGGATCGTCGCGCCCGTCAGCTACGAGCCGATGCGGCGCCACAGCAGCCGACGCGTCACCGCTGAGCCGTCCGTGCGCCGCGCGTCGAACCAGATCAACAGCGTGTCGCCGCGCAGCAGAAAGTGACGCTGGAGGGTGCGCCCCACATCGGCTGGAGACAGCGCCCCCAGGAGCTGATGCCGCACGATCCCGGCCGCGGCGTCGATGACATACGTGCCGAAGTAGGCATCGTATCCGTCGCTGGCCGCACTGTTGTTCGGATCGCGGAGCGCCGGGGCACTCGATACCACGGGCCCGCGCGTGCGGTCGCGCGCCATCAACTGCGCGGCCACGTGCCCCTGCGCATCGTAGCTGATCCACGCGATCGGGTCGGCACCCAGCGGCCCGTCGGCCGGTTGCACGCCGGCGGCCGAACTGTCGGTGCGGGACACCAGCGTCCACGTGCCGATCGGCGTCTGCGCGCCCGCCACCGCCGCGGTGGTCACCAGCGCGAGGAGCGATGTGACGAGCCGCGCGAAACCCCAGTGGGAGCGACCTGAGCGCATGATCTGAGTTGGTGGGGGGACGGTGACACGGCGCCGTCGTCGTGCCGGCGGGCCCGAGAGCGCCGCGCATGCCGGGCGGCACAGGCAATCTACGGCGTCCCCCGATCATCGGCGCCGCGACCGGTGCCGCGACCGGTGCCGCGTCACCGGCCACATGCCGTGGCATGCTAGAATTCCGCATGGGCCTGCACACGGATATTCAATGCGGGGACGACCGCGCGCCTGAGCCGCCGGTGCGACCATCGTGAGCGCGCGTCGGGCGACGCTGGGCGCCCTGGCCCTCGCCGTGATCACCGGCCACGCCGGCGTGCTGCGCGCGCAAGGGCGTGCGCGGCCGGCACCGCAGGCCACCGCGTACCTGCCCGTCACCGACGGTGCGTACGCGGACCTCGACGCGCTCATCACCAGCGGGTTCGTGACCGAACCGATGGTGGGAGAACGGCCCTACAGCCGCGCCGCCATCCGCCGGTTCGTGGCCGAGGCGGAACGGCGGTTCGCCACCGTGTCGCCCCCGGCCCGCGCCCGCGAGGCACTGACCCGCCTGCGTGCCCGCGTGGGCGCCCCCGTGAGTGACGAGCGCGGCACCTCGGGGGCTGCCCCATCACTGGGCCGCACCGCGGCCGCCGCGACGCTGACCGCGACCACCAGTGAGAACCGCGCGATGATCTCGGGGACGCGGGACGACCGGATCGATGCGGTCGTCAATCCAATGCTGCAGCGCGCGCAGGGGCGGGTGCTCCTCGACGCTGCGACGGCCGCGGCGGAGGCCGGGGCGTTCGTCGAGCGTGGCCATCTGGCCGCCGAGGTGAGCGGACGGGGCTACGGCGGAACCCCGCACACAGGCGGTGCCACGGGGGCGGTGGATCTGCTC
>CANJOX010000105.1 GCA_947475795.1 Gemmatimonadota bacterium | reverse complement strand
TGTCCTTCGGCCACGAAGATGTCGCCGTTCGGGGCCGTGATCACCGCGTTGGGCTGCCAGAAGTACGCCGCCTCGCGGCCGCCGCCCGGCGCGCCGAGCGTCATGAGCAGATCGCCCTTGGGGGAGAACTTGTAGATCTGGTGTCCCTTCGCCGCGTTCTCCGGCGTGGTGGCGGCGGCGCCGAGGGTGCACGCGCAATCGACCACCCACACGTTGCCGTCCTTGTCCACGTGAATCCCGTGCGGCGACAGGATCAGGCCGGCGCCGAAGGCGGTGACGAGATTGCCCTTGTCATCGAACTTGAGCACCGACGGCAGTGATGAACCCGCGCAGTTGTTCACGCCGCACCGCTCAGCCACCCACACGCTCTTGCCATCCTTGTCGATGGCGACGGCGCTGGTGGAACCCCACGTGCGTCCCCCGGGCAGCTTGGCCCAGCCGGTGACGGTGCGGTAGGGGTTGGGCAGGTCGTTGACCGCGGGCATCGTAGCGGACGACGCGGATTGCGCGGACAGGGGAGCGGCCGCGCTCGATGACGCGAGCACGAGCAGGAGGGTGAGACGGCGCATGAGGGCAGGGGCGGGAGGTGAGGCCGGGACGGGTGGTCGCTTCTCCGTGAAAAAATAACGTCCGGGCCGACGCCGAACGCCCCCGCGTCAGGCGACCAGCACCGCCAGCCCCCGCCGGAACACCAGCCAGCGCGTGAGCACGATGGCGAGCCAGTACAGGTTCATGCCCACGATGACCGCCGGGAGAAACCAGAACGCCGATCCGGCGAGGAGGCACACGATCAGCACGAAGGCGTGCGTGCCGAAGCAGAGCGCGGAATTGGCGACCATGAAGTTCCGCCGGTCAAACCACGCGTTGTTGGCCGGATCCAGTGGGTCGGTGGGGAAGCCGGCCAGCTCGCGCTGCCAGCCGTCGAAGCGGGCAATCATGCGGTCCTGCCACCCGAACCAGAGGTCGTAGACGCCGGCCAGCACGCCGACGACGCCGCTGTCATTCTCGGCCCGCTCGTCCAGCCGACTGGCGAGGGCCGCGCCCGATCGCCGCACGTAGTGCAGCTGGTGGTAGTTGAAGTACGAGCACTGCAGGAACAGGGACAGCCAGGCCGCTACGCCCAGCGACAGCGCGACGGGGAGCGAGACGCCGTCCTCCCAGCCCCGATAGGCACCTGCGGCGATCCACGCGGTGAACACCACGCCGTCGCCGATGGTGTCCATGAAGCGGCCGAGCCGGTGACCGGTATTCGTGAGCCGGGCGAGTGCGCCGTCGCAGGCGTCGAACAGATCCTTCGCGTGCACGAGGAGCGCGGCCAGTAGAAAGCCGGACAGCGTGTGCGCGGTGACGATAAGCCATGCGGCCGCGAGCCCCGCGCCGATCGAGGCCACGGTGGCGACTTCGTGCCGGATGCGCAGGCGGTACAGTGCGCGGATGACCTGCTCGTAATAGAAAATCCAGAGGACGCTGATGTTGAAGTAGCGTCGCTGCGGAGGAAGCTTGTGTGGAGATTCGGTCTCTGAGGAGACGGGCATCTGGGCCAGAATCGTCAAGGGGTTCGCCTGCGAAGGGGACGGTCTGGTCGGGATGGCCTTGGGGCGCTGGTCCACGGACTGGACGCCCTCGTTTCAGGGGCGCCGGTCCGTGACGGCCTCTGCAATGTATCGGAACGATGGTGGCCGGTGGAACCGGCGGGGGCTGTGTGGGCACCGCGCCAGCCGCGGGGAGCTGCGGGGACTAATGCCGAACTGTAGCATTGGGACCTCGTTCGTGGCGCGCGCGCCACAGGTTGTGCGACCCCGTGCGCGGACAGCGGCGGCGGGTGGGGCGGGTGTTTCTCCCGCCGTAATCCTGCATAGCTATAGACAATATCAGTTATTCGTAATGCGGGCGCGGCGGACTCGGCTGGCGTCCTTCTTGCGAGAGAGGCTGGTTTAGGAGCGCGCAAGTCTACTGTATGGCAAAATAGACGTGAAGCGAAAAACGACCACGAGGGCGACGTCGCCCGCTACACACCGAGTATGACTTCCTCGCATCCCCGGGGCGCGAGGCGCTCCGTTCTCATTCTCTCACTGTTCGCCGCCTCCGCCATTGCCGCCGGTTCTGCCGCGGCGCAGGGACTGGCGCCCGCATCCGGCAACGTGTCCACCATCGTGGTGTCGGACTACGGAAGCGGTGGTACTGGCTACAACAATTCCCGGTACACGGCCAATCGCAGCGCCGGATCCACCTACAGTGGCGTGGTCAACCTGTGGTTTCGTGATGCGAACAATGCTGTGCAGGGCGCCTGCACCGGGTCGTTGCTGACGGGTGGCAAGATCCTGACGGCGGCCCACTGCATCAGCAACGTGGCCTACACGAGCTTCACCGCGCGCTTCTACCAGACGGGCACGGGGTGGGTGGACGTGCAGGGCACCGAGATGGTGGCCAAGACCGGCTACGTCACGGGCAACGTGGTGTCCGAGCACGACGTCGCGGTGTTGACGTTGAGCAGCACGCCCCCCTCGTTCGCGCGCACGTACTCGCTGGCCGTTGGGCCGGTGCTGGGGGAGACCATTACGCTTGCCGGGTATGGGCGTATCGGCCAGGGAGTCAGCGGCGACGCATACAGTAGTAACCAGTTCAACGACAACGCATTGTTGCGGACCGGTAAGAACGTGTTCGAAACCACGTGTATCACCGACCTCAACGACGATACGGACACGGATCATTGCGCCACGTTCGCCAGCGGTCTCGCCGCGACGCGCGGGGGCATTTTGCTGGCGGACTTCGATGTCGGCGGAGTGGACCCCAGGTTCACTGACCCCACGCCGGTGTATCCGGACGGGCTCTGCGGCCGCCTCGGCTTCTGCACGCCGAGCGTGGGCGATGCGTTCGAGGAAGTGCTGACGGGCCGTGGCGACTCCGGCGGCGCCAACTTCCTGAGCGATTGGACCGTGGCCGGCGTCACGTCGTTCGGGTGGTTCAACGGAAGTGTGGGGGCTCGGCTCGGATACCTGGCCGGCTACACCTGCGTGGCAAACGTCGACGACAACGCCGGCTGCCAGTCGAACTACAATTGGGTGAACGAGCGAATCAGCACCGTGCCGGAACCCGGCACCGTGGGACTCGTGGCGGCGGGATTGCTGGCGATGGCGGGAGTGGCGCGGCGTCGGTCGCGCGAGCGCAACACGCGCGCGTAAATCGGCGGGCGTAAGCCGGGCGTGACCCGCGGGTGTCGTTCACGCCGCGGGCCGACTGGCGTTCGCCGGCGTGTGGCAACGCCCCGGGTGTGCAGGAGACTCGTCGTCTCCCGCACACCCGGGGCGATCGTGTTTCAGCCGCGACGCATCGATGCGCTGACTACCGCTGTCCGATCGCGATCGGGACGTAGCCGCGACTGAGCCCGGCTGGCGGCGTGACCAGGATGCCCGGGTCGAACGAGGCCAGCTGCCCGGACGTCGGGGGCGCAATCGTCAGACCATTGAGCCCCTGTGCGTGCACCGACTCCGCCCACGTCTGCAATTTCGCCCGGTCCGCCGCACTCAATCCGAGGTTGACGATGGCCGGCTGATCGATGAACCGGTACCACACATAGTCCACCACGGAGCCGTTGTTGAGCGTTGCGGTGAAGGGGCCCGCCGCCCATCGAGCCGACGACCACGCCGAGGTGGGCGTCGAGTTGAGCGTGGGAACCGGGGTCTTCGAATTGCGCGGAAACGTCTGATCCGTGAGCCAGGTGCGCCGCGGCACCTCCGACGCGGGAATGGCCGTCCACACGCCGTTCGCCCGCTTGTAATACTCGGGAAACGTGCCCGCCGGCAACGTGTTGCCCCACTGCAGCCCCCACGCCTGCCCGCCACCGGAGGTCAGGAATTCACTGCTCCGGACGCCCAGGTCCATCGAAGTCGCCTCATCGACGAAGTGGACGCTTTCCCCTTCGGCGATGTGTCTGGGTTTTTGCACCCCGGACGGATCGGGCTGCGTGACCGGCGCCCCGCCATTCACCCACGCCCCGACGCTGTTCCACAACGCCCCCTTGGCGTACGCCTGAAAATCCTGGATCAGCACCGTGCGCTTGTTGTTGTCCACGCCGAACGTGACGCGCGGTACCCGACGGTACTCGGTGCCGGACGAATCTTTCGCCCACATCCCGATCGTGTAGCCCACTTCGAGCGCGACTTGCGAAAAGATCGCGGACCGCGTGTCGAGGCCGTAGCCGACACTGGCCGTGTTGCCCACGTTGATGGCGGTCCAGTACGCCGGTGTGAAGAATCCCACCGCGCCTTTGAAGTTCTCGGCGTTCATGAACAGCGTCCAGCTATTCGCCCCCGTGGGAATTCCGTACGGCGACGCATTCGCCGGAATGATCGGGAGCGCGATCCACCCGTAGCCCAGCAGCTGCGGCGCGGTGGGCGTCTGGAGCGTGAGCGACCCCGGCGGCGCGAGCAGGCGATTGCTGAGTTGCGCGAAGTAGAGGTAGTTGTCCGGGAGCGGCGCCGACCCGATCGGCAGATACGCCGGTCCGGACACACCGGACTTGTAGCAATTCGCCGTGGCCATGAGCAGATGGTTCGGCCCCGTCGTGGGAAACGGCAGGTTTGCCCACGTCCCCACGCCCCCCTCGATGCTTTGGAACGACCCGGACGCACCGTTGCCGCACGGATTGGCCGGCTGCGGATCCCACATGTTGTCGGCGTTCTCGTACGCGTTCGGCAACAGCCAGTTGCCGGCCCCCAACGCCATGAAGGTCTGATCCGGATTTTCCGGAAACACCGCGCTGTACATGCTGTATCCCCACCCGTACGGCAGGCGACCCGGCACGACATTCGTATACGATTTGAAGTATCCGGTGAGTCCGTAGCGCGTGGTCGTCGTCGGATTGACCGGGGCGCGCACCGCCATCATCGCGCTTCCGCTCTTGCCCTCCACCGTGGCCGTGACCATGGCGCTCCCCGGCAACACCGCCGTGACCCGACCGGCCGTCGTGACCGCCGCCAGGGTCGTGTCCGCGCTGCGCCACGTGACCGCGCGCCCCGTCAGGATGTTGCCGGCGCTGTCTTTGGCTACCGCCGTCAACTGCGCGGTCTGATCGACCGTCAACGTGGTCGCGGTGGAGGACACCGTGACGGTGGCTACCGGTGCCATCACCACCGTCACCGCAGCCGTCGCCGCCTTTCCTTCCACGGTGCCGGTGATGGTGGCGCTCCCCACCGCCGTCGCGGTCACCACCCCTTGCGTGCTCACCGTCGCCACGGCGGGGGCTGACGACACCCATGTGGTCGCACGCCCCGTGACCGTCGCGCCGGTGATGTCCTTGCCGGTCACCGCGAGCGGCGTGGTCTGACCGGGGAATACCGAGAACGCCGCCAACGACATGGCGACCGTCGCCACCGGAATCGGGGCGATCCCGATGCTCGTCGATCCCGATTTCCCTTCGCTGGTGGCCGTGATCGTGACGGATTCCGCACTGCCCCCCCGCACGGCGCCGGCGGTGACGAGTCCCGTCGAGGTCACCGTCGCCGTGGCGTCGTTGGACGAATTCCACGTCACCACGCGACCCGTCAGCGCGCTGCCGGCGGTACTGAGCACCGTCGGTGACAGCTGCACCGTCTGACTGTACTGCAACACCGCCGTCGATCCGCCGATCGAGACGCTGCCGACGACGACTGGGGCGGTGGCGGAGCCGGTGGCGGAGCCGGCGTCGGCACCGCAGGCGCTCAGCGCGACACACGCCAGCAGGGAAACGACACGACGAGAATGCATGGTGGCGAATGGGGGGAGCATGCTGACGCACGATGGACGTAACCGCAGCGGGTGAGGCGGCGCGGCGGTCGGGCGTCGGACGGGAATGTACGTCCGGTCACTGATTCTGCCGGGCGTGAAGGTCGCCCTCCTCGACGCGCTCGATGATCCGCACCACCCCGACCGCTCCGACGTACGGTCGCACCTGATGGCTGAATCCTGCCCCGCTCGACGTCGAGGGCGACGTCGCCCGCCACCGGCGGGCTGGTGGCGGTGGTGCGGCGTCGGTCACGTCGCGCGTCACGCACGGGGGCTTACGCCGCGGCGGGGTCCATCCACATCGGACCAAAGCCGTTGCCGTCGGGATCCTCGAAGGCGCGTGAATACATGAAGCCGAGGTCCTCGGGGTCATGCAGGGACGTCCCGCCCGCGGCAATCGCGGCCTCGGTCATGGCATCCACTTCGGCGCGGCTGTCGCAGGACAGGGCGAACAGGCACGTCGCGCCGTCGGCGGGCAGGACCAAGGGTTTGGGCGAGAATTTGCGGAACTGTTCATGCGTGGACAGCATGAAATAGATCGCGTCCGAGACGACGACGCAGGCCGAGGTCGGGCCGGAGAACTGCTCATTGATCGAGAAGCCGAGCGCTTCGTAAAATGCCCGGGCGCGGGGCATGTCGGTCACGGGCAGGGTGATGAAGATCATCCGGGACATGGCGTCCTCTCGTGCGGTTGAATGGATGGGATGCCCGACGTGGTGGGCGTCGGACACGCGTGGAGGCTGCGTGATGCGCCGTCAGCGCATCCGGTAGAACTGCAAGCCGTTGCCGTCGGGATCGCGAACATGGAACTCGCGCGTGCCCCACGGCGTGTCGCCCGGACGGCGCCATGGGCTGTCACTGCGGAGCGCCTCATCGAGCGCCGGCTGGCCCGCGAATTCGGTGTAGAGCGCATCGACGTCGGGCACCACGAACCGATACGTCGCGCGATCCACGGGGTACGCCCACTGACTGGCGTCCTGCCACTGGAGATGAAGCTCCACGTCGTCGCGTCGGATCGCCGCATACGTGGGCAGATCCGGCTCGTCCTGAAAGGTCACGTGAAATCCCAGCTGCGCGTAGAAGCGAACGGAGACCGCGACGTCGCGGGACATCAACACCGGATGCACCGCTTCGATTCTGGCCGTCACGATCGCTCCTTGCTGTCTGAGGTGAGGACGCGAGCGCCTGCACCGATCACTGCTCGGGTCGTACAAGGATAGGGGTGGTGCCGCAATCTCCCAACGCCCGGCCGATCCTCGGTGCTCGCGAGGCGGCGCGCCGCGGACTATACTCGGCGCACCCCCTTTTCCCTTCTTGTCCTGCTCAGCCCGGCGCCTGGGAGCGGACACGATCGCTCCCTCGCCTGCGCGACAGCAGCTTCCCGCACTCATGACGGCTCTCCCCCCCCCAGCGCAGTCCCCCAAGGCGGCCGTGGTCACCACCAAGGAGCTTGCGCCCTTTTCGCGGCTTGCCAACGGACTCGAAGCGGCGCGCACGCTGTCCGATGTGTTGTGGGTGGTCGGCCAGGAGGCCATCGGCGTGATGGGGCTCGAAGACTGCGTCATTTACCTCGTGGATCGAGGACGTGGCGTCTGTGTCCAGTCGGCCGCCTACGGACCGAAGAATGCCGCGCCGCATCTCATCACGGATCCCGTCCAGATTCCCATCGGACATGGCGTCGTTGGTCGGGTCGCGGCCAGCGGGACGCCGGCGCTGATTGCGGATGTCCGCGTCGCGTCGGACTACCTCGGTGACAATCAGGCGCGGGCATCTGAACTTGCGGTACCGATTTCCGTGGAAGGTGACATCATCGGGGTCATCGGCAGTGCGCACAGCGTGCCGGGGTTCTTCACCCGTCGTCACCTCGAGGTGTTCACGGCGATTGCCCGCTTGGCGGCACCGCGCATCGAGGGGATCCGGCTGCTGGAGCGCGTGCGGGAGCGCACGGCGGAAGCAAGCCGGCTGAAAGAGTTCTATGAGCAGCTGCTGGATCAGCTGCCGATCGCGCTCGCCGTGCTCTCCCCGAACGGATTCTTCGAGTACCTCAACCCGACGGCGATTCCGGACCCGCAACAGCGGCAGCTCATGCTTGGCCGCCCCGTGGGCGAATTAGGGCCAACGTATCACGAGGACGAGCAGCTGGCCGCCGAGCGGCGTCGCCAGCTCGCGATGGTCGTGACCTCGGGCCAACGGGTGGAGTTCGATGAGCGGTTGGCGCTGACGTCCGGCCGCCGTCAGTTCGTCCATCACACGCTCGTGCCGATGCGCGACACCACCGGAACCATCACGCAGGTGATGGCGGCGGCGATTGACACCACGCGACAGCGGGAGGCGGAGGACCAGCTGCGGCATTCGCAGAAAATGGAAGTCGCCGGTCGGTTGGCCGGTGGCGTCTCCCATGACTTCAACAACCTGTTGACCGTGGTGCGGGGGATCGCCGACCTCCTGCAGGATGAGGTCGGGCAGGTCGGGCAAGCGGCCGCCCTGCTCGACGAGCTCCAGATGACCGTGCGCCGCGGGACGGACCTCACGCGGCAGCTCTTGGCGTTCAGTCGGCCCGGCGACGCGGCGCCGCACGCGTTCCCCCTCGATGAGGCGGTCACGGCCACCGCCCGGTTGGTCAAACGCCTGCTGCCGGAGCGCATTCACCTCGCCATCACCGGTGGTGCACCGGCGATCCACGTCTGTATGGACCCGGGCGCATTGGATCAGATCCTGCTCAACCTCGCGGCCAATGCCCGTGACGCGATGCCGGGCGAGGGACGTCTGACCATCGAGAGCGGCGTCGAGACGCGCGTTGCTCCCGAGGGCACCGCGTTCGCGGGCACGATGGCGCCCTTCGTGCACCTCAAGGTCACGGACACCGGACAGGGGATGACCGAAGAGGTCCGCGCGAGGGTTTTTGAACCCTTCTTCACCACCAAACCGGTCGGCAAGGGGACGGGCCTCGGCATGGCCACGGTCCAATCCATTGCCCATCAAGCCGGCGGGTGGATCACGGTGGCCAGCGCGCTGGGTGTGGGCACGACGATGCACGTGTGGCTACCGGTCACGGCCGCCCCAGTCGCCGCGCCGGCCGTTGAGGCGCCCCTGACGTCGCGGGTCGTCGCAACCACCGCCCGCATTCTGCTCGTCGAGGACGAGGACGGCGTCCGGCGCGTGGTGCACCGTCTCTTGCAGCGTGCCGGCTACACCGTGCAGGAGGCCCGCTTTGGCTCCGAGGCGCTCGCGCTGATGGCGGATCCCGCGTTTCGCTGCGATCTGTTGCTCTCCGACGTGTATATGCCGGGGATGAATGGCGTGCAGCTCGCGGAGCAGTTGCGTGCGCAGCGCCCGGGGCTGCGGGTGCTGTTCATGAGCGGTCATGTGGATGACCGGGCCGTCCTCGAACAGATTCGGGCCAACGGCGATGGCATTGTCGACAAGCCGTTCACCACCGACTCCCTGCTGCAGCTCGTCCAGTCCACGTTGGCGTCGCTTCCCGCCTGAGAAGCGCCGCCCCGGCGGGCGGTGCTGCGTCCGAGGTCGACGGTCATTGCCGGTATAGGTTTACGGATGTCCGATCCCCTCGCGCCTGCACCCCATCCCGAGATCCCGGCCGTGCTGAGCACGTCCGCGTGGCAGGCGCGGGCGGCGGTGCATCGCGATCGGATCCGGCCGTACACGGACCCGTGGCGAGCGCGGCGTGCGCGTGGGGAATCGCACCCGGTGCACGATTTTCTGTTTCAGTACTACCGCTACTCCGCGGGGAAGTTGGAAACGTGGCACCCGGCGCCGCACGAGGCGATCGCGGACAGCGCGGAGGCCCGCGCGCACTTTCGTGAACCCGTCTACCGTGTGGAGGATGGCGCACGGCGGCGCGATGTGCGTGTGCTCTC
>CANJOX010000104.1 GCA_947475795.1 Gemmatimonadota bacterium | reverse complement strand
GCTGCACGTGCTCGACAACGTCGATCCCGCCACGATGGCGGCCACGCTCGCGCGCCTCGACCTCGCGCAGACGCTGGTGCTCGTGATCTCGAAGTCCGGCGGCACCGTCGAGACCATGGCGCAGTACCTCATCGTGCGCGAGGCGCTCGCCGCCGCCGTGGGGGAGGAGGCCGCGCGCGGCCATCTCGTGTTCATCACCGACCCCGAGGTCGGAGCGCTGCGCAAGATCGCGCGCGCCGAAGGCATCACCACGCTCGAGATCCCCGCCAACGTGGGGGGGCGCTTCTCGGTGCTCTCACCGGTCGGCATGCTCCCCGCCGCGCTCATCGGCATCGACGTGCGCGCGCTGCTGGCCGGCGCCGCCGACGTCATGACGCGCGCCGCGAGCGCCGACCTCTCCACGAATCTGCCGGGCACCTTCGCCGTGCTGCAGCATCTGGCCGACACGCGCCACGGGCGCTCGGTCCAGGTGCTCATGCCGTACGCCGATCCGCTGCGCGATCTCGCGCTCTGGTTCGTGCAGCTCTGGGCCGAGTCGTTGGGCAAGCACACACCGGATGGCACGCCGGTCGGCCCCACGCCGCTGCCGGCGGTCGGCGCCACCGACCAGCACTCGCAGGTGCAGCTGTTCATGGAGGGGCCGCTCGACAAGACGGTCACGTTCATCACGGTGCGGGGCCGCGAAGCCGATGGCCGCATCCCGGCGCGTCACGCCGACATCGCGGAACTCAGCTATCTCGCCGGGCACACGTTGGGCGAGCTCATCGACATCGAGCAGCGCGCGACCGCCGGTGCGCTGGCTGCGCGCGGGCGCTTCAACGCCACGCTCGCCATCGATACCATCGATGCGTGGCATCTGGGCGCCCTCATGCAGACCTTCGCCCTGGCCACGGCGTACGCCGGCGAGCTCTACGGCGTCAATGCCTTCGATCAGCCCGGGGTGGAGCTGGGCAAGCAGTTCGCGTACGCCATGCTGGGGCGCGCTGGCAGCGACCAGGCGCGGGCCGAGTGGGACGCGCTTCCCACGCCGGACCCCCGGTTCCGGGTCTGATCTCGCCCTTGCCGCGCCCGTCGGTACTGTGGAAACTTTCGCGGGCAGAAGCGGCCGCTCCTGAGTACGGAGGCGGCCAATCGACTCACCCTGATGCGGTCCGGCTCGCGCCGGCAGGATCTTTCACACGAATGTCCGACTCCTCGATCTCCCCGATGTCGCTGCTGGGCGGCACCGTGACGGTGACCGACGGACGCGTCCAGCTCCACGACGCGTCGGTCCTCACCTCGCCCCAGATGGACACGCTCGTCTATCAGGCGGTGTTCGGCAACGAGGGCGAGCGTCTCGTCGCCCGCTGGTTGCTCTGGGAGTTGGGACAGATGGTCGGCGTCCGTGCCGCCTCGATCCATGAACTGTACGTGGCCCGCGGGGCGGGGAAGTGCGGCGGCTTCACGGTGCCGGCGATGAACATCCGCGCCCTCACCTACGACACGGTGCGCGCCGTGTTCCGCACCGCGATCGCGACCAACGCCGGCGCCTTCATCCTCGAGATCGCCCGCTCGGAAATCGCGTACACCGATCAGCGTCCCGACGAATACGTGTCCGTCATCCTCGCCGCCGCACTGCGCGAAGGCTATCGCGGACCGGTGTTCATTCAGGGCGATCACTTCCAGGTCAACCACAAGAAGTACGCGGTCGATCCGGTCACCGAAGTGAATGCCGTCAAGGCCCTCGTCACCGAAGCGGTGGCTGCCGGCTTCTACAACATCGACGTCGATACCTCCACGCTGGTCGATCTCTCCAAGGAGACGCTCGCCGAGCAGCAGCTGCTCAACTACGACGTGTGCGTGGACATCACGCGCTTCGTGCGGGCCGCCGAACCAGCCGGCGTCACGATCTCCATCGGTGGCGAGATCGGTGAAGTCGGCACCGAGAACAGCACCCCCGCCGAGCTCGAAGCGTTCATGGACGGCTTTAACGCGACCCTCGCGGCGCAGGCGCCGGGCATGGCGGGTCTGTCCAAGATCTCCGTGCAGTCCGGCACGTCCCACGGCGGCGTCGTACTCCCCGATGGCTCCATCGCCGACGTGGCGCTCGACTTCGACACGCTCGCGACGCTGTCGAAAATGGGGCGCGATCGCTACGGGATGGCCGGCGCCGTGCAGCACGGGGCGTCCACGCTTCCCGATGCGGCGTTCAGCAACTTCCCGCGGCTGGAGACGGCGGAGATTCACCTCGCCACCAATTTCCAGACCATGATGTTCGACCACATCCCGGCCGAGTTGCGGGCGGCGATGTACGCGTGGCTCGATGCCAACGCCAAGGACGAGCGGAAGGCCACGGACACCGACGAGCAGTTCTACTACAAGGCGCGCAAGAAGGCGATCGGCCCCTTCAAGCAGCAGCTGTGGGCGCTCCCCGAGAGCGTGCGATCCGCGCTCGGCGCCGCCTACGACCGCAAGTTCACGTTCCTGTTCGAGCAGCTCGGCATTGCGGGCACCAAGCCCGTTGTGGATCAGCACGTCACCATGCCTGAGCAGCACCGCCCGTTCCCCTCGGGGGCCAGCACCGTCATCGCGGCACCGGACGACGCGGACCTTTCGGACTGAGTGGCCAGTACTGGGAGTCGGGTCCCGTGCGCCATCGTGCGCGCGGGTCCCGGCACCTGACCACTCTCCACAGGACGGAGGTATGACATGGCTCGGAATGACGAGTATGACGATGAACGCGTGGTGGTGATCGAACGCAGCAACGCGTCGGCGGGAGTCGGCACGTTTCTGCTCGGGCTCGCCATCGGCGCCGGCGCGGCATTGCTGTTCGCCCCCGCCAGCGGACGGGACACCCGGCAGCGTCTGCGCGACGAAGCGCGCCGCGCGGGCCGCAAAATGAAAGACGCCGCCGACGGATTCAGCGACACCGTGGCCGATTCTGTCGAGCACACGCGCATGCGGTTCGACGAGCGCGTGGACCGTGCACGCGACGCGGTCGGGTCCCGTGTGCAGGCGGTCGGCGATGCGGTGGCCGCCGGTCGTGAAGCGGCCGCGCAGGCGCGCGTCGAGCTCGAGCGCGCCGTGGCCGACAGCAAGCGCGCCTACGCCGACAGCCGTCGGGCCTACCGTGATCATGCGCGGCGCGCCGGCCCGGACGACACGATCACACCGGACGACATGGCGTCGCCCGGCCGGGAGGCGTCCGCTGACGGCGATTCGCGCGAAGGCTGACATCACCTGGGACATTGTCCGACGCGTCTGGAATCAGGGCGCCGAGGACAATGTGCTGTTTCTGGCGGGCGGGCTGGCCTTCAATGTGCTGCTCGCCCTGCTGCCGTTTGTCCTGCTCGTGGTGGCCGGGCTGTCGTTCCTGCTGGGACGCGAAACCGCCGAAGCGGCCAACACCGTGGTCGCGCTCGTGGATCGTCTGCTCCCCAGCGGAACGCCGGCCGCTGGCGCCCTGCTGCGCGGCATCGTCACCGACGTGCTCAACACGCGCGGTACCGTGACGCTGTACTCCGCCGTCGGCTTCGCGTGGTTCTCCACCCGCCTCTTCGGATCACTGCGCAGTGTCC
The DNA here is from genome assembly GCA_947475795.1 of Gemmatimonadota bacterium. The sequence continues at coordinate 6,196 of CANJOX010000104.1, read as the reverse complement.
TCGCGTTGATCTTCGACGGCACCGATCGCGGGATCATGGCGGGCAAGCTGTTCGACTTCGCCGCCACCATCGTCGCCACCGTGGCGGTCGTGCTCTACGTCGTGCTGTCGGCCTATCTCGACCTCGCCACCACCCGCGGGCTGGCCCTGCTGCAGGAAATCGGCGTGCGCGCCGACGCCATGTCGGGGCTCGGCTACCTGCTGGGGCGCCTGCTGGCGCTTCAGGTGGTGTTCGTGCTCTTCTACGCCATGTACCGCGCCCTCCCCCAGCGGCGGCCGACCCGCCGCACGGCCGCCGTGGCGGCGCTCAGCGCATCGGTGCTCTTCGAGATTGCCCGGCACTTGTTCGCGCTCTTCGTGGCGCGCTTCGATCCGAGTTCGCTGTACACCGGCACCATCGCGGCCGTCGTCGCCGTGGTGTTCTGGACATATTACGGAGCGCTGCTCTTCCTCATCGGCGGAGAAGTCGCACAGGCCTTCGACCTGCGCCGCCGCGAACTGGCCGCGCTGCGCGCGCCGGTGCCGATGCGTCCGGTCCGTTCCGCCGCCGCTCCTTCCAAACGACCTCCCACCCCACGATCGTGACCCATTCCGCCGCCCCCGTCCTCGACCTGCGCAGCGATACCGTCACCAGGCCGACGGCCGCGATGCGGCGCGCGATGGCGGACGCGGAAGTCGGGGACGACGTGCTCGACGGCGACCCCACCACGCGGCGCCTCGAGGCCATGGTCGCCGAGCGGCTGGGGAAAGAGCGGGCGCTCTTCTTCCCCAGTGGCACGATGGCCAATCAGTCAGCCATCTGGGTGCAGACCACGCCGGGGACCGAGCTGCTGCTCGACGCTGACGCGCACATCGTCCACTGGGAAATCGCCGGGGTCGCCGCGTTGTGTGGGGTCCAGGTGCGTCCCGTGCACGCCGCCGGGTCGGTGTTCCGCGCCGCCGATCTCACCGCGGCCATTCGGTCGCCCTCGGTGCACGCCCCCGAACCCTCGATGGTCTGTCTCGAGAACACGCACAACGGCGCCGGCGGCGCCGTCACACCGCTGCCGGAGCTGCGCGCGCTCACGGCCGTGGCGCGCACGCTGGGCGTGCCGGTCCATCTGGACGGCGCGCGGCTCTGGAACGCGGCCGCCGCCACAGGGACCGCGCTCGCCGACTTTGCCGCCTGCGCCGACACCGTCATGGTGTCCTTCTCCAAGGGACTCGGCGCGCCGGTCGGCGCCTGTCTTGCCGGCCCCGCCGACGTGATCGCGCGTGCGCACCGCGCCCGCAAGCGCTTCGGTGGCGGCATGCGGCAGAGCGGCATCCTCGCGGCGGCCGCACTGCACGGGCTTGAGCACCATCTCGATCGGCTCCCGCAGGATCACGAGGCCGCCGCGTATCTCGCGCGGCTGGTCGATGGCGTCGGCGGTGCGAAGGTGGTGATGCCCGACACCAACATCGTCATGATCGATCTCCCGCAGCCACGTGCCGACGAGGTCGTGGCACGGGCGGCGGCCCTCGGGGTGCGCATCTCTAAGTGGCACGCCAGCCGGGTGCGGGCCGTCGCGCACCTCGACGCGCCGATCGACGCGATCGCCATGCACGCGCCCAGTCTCGCGCAGGCGCTCGCCGAGGTCTTGTCGTAAACGGCACGGGGCCGGCATGAAAAAGCGCACGGGAGGTCCGCTCGTGTGAGCGAATCCTCCCGTGCGCAGTGCTCCGGGCCTGACGAAGCGACGCCAGACTCCACGTGCCGCTGCTACCTTCGGGGTCCTGACGGATTTGGCGGGCTGTCGCCCTCCGGGACCCGGAGCATCAGAAGGTTAATCACAGGGCGCCACGGAAACCACCGGGGGGCGGCGATCCGGCGCCGCGAACAGGCCCCGGCGGCGTACGCCGAGACGGGGTCGGCCATGTAGATTGCACGGCATGTCGCTTGCCCTCGCCCGTAAATACCGCCCGCGGAACTTCGCGACCGTGGCGGTGCAGTCGCACGTTGCGAACACGCTGAAAGGCGCCATCGCCAGTGGGCGCGTGGCGCATGGCTATCTGCTGTGCGGGCCGCGCGGCACCGGCAAGACCACGCTGGCGCGCGTGCTGGCGATGGCGCTCAATTGCGAGGAGCTCGCCGACGCCCGCCGGGTGAGTGGCACCGCCGCCGCCACCGAGTTCAGCGACGCAATGGCCGCCGCCGGTGAACCGTGCGGAAAGTGCACCAGCTGCCAGCGCATCTGGGGGGGCAGCGCCTCGCTCGATGTGGTCGAAATCGACGCCGCGTCGAACGGCGGCGTGGCCGACGCCCGCGAGCTCCGCGAACGCGCCATGTACGCCCCCTCCGGCGACGATCGCTACAAGGTGTACATCGTTGACGAAGCGCACATGCTCTCGCGCGACGCGTGGAATGCGCTGCTCAAGGTGCTCGAGGAGCCGCCGCCGCGCGTGGTGTTCGTGTTTGCCACCACCGAAGCGCAGAAGGTCCTGCCCACGGTGATCTCGCGCCTGCAGCGCTTCGACCTCAAGCGCATCGGACCGGCGGAAATCCGTGAGCGGCTCGCCGCCGTGCTCACGGAAGAAGGCGTCCGCTTCGAACCCGATGCGCTGGGCATGATCGCCGGCGCCGCCGACGGCGGCCTGCGCGACGCGCTCTCGCTCACGGACCAGGTGCTGTCGCTTGGCGAAACGGCCGAGGTCACGGCGGAGCGCGTGCGCACGGCGTTGGGGCTCGTGCCCGAAGACGAGTACCTGCTCCTCCTCGACATCATCGCCCAGCGGCGTGCCGTCGACGTGTTCGAGGCCGTGCAGCGCCAGGCTGATGGTGGGGTCGATCTCATGCTGTTGCTCGCCGGCATCGGGCGCACGTTACGGGCGCAGCTGACGATCACCCTCGGCGGCGTGCCCCCCGAGCTGTCGGAGCACATGCGCGCCGCGCTCACCGCGCGGAAGGGGCAGCTCTCGGCCGGCGACCTGCTGCGCATGTTGCATGCGCTGCTCGAGATGGAGCCCATGTATCGCCGAAGCGGGCAGCCGCAGTTGCTGCTCGAAACGCTGCTGGTGCGCTTCGCGCTGCTCGATCGCACGGTGGAGCTCGAGGAGGTGCTGAAGGGGTTCGGTGCGGGTGGTCACGACGATCCCCCCGCCCGGCGCGTGGCGCACGAGCCGCGCGTCGCCTCGGCGCACGCCATGCCGCCGTCGCCGCCCGCCGCCGTCGCGCCAGCGCTGACGCCCCCGCCGGCCCCGTTCGTCGTGCCGCCACGCTCGGCCACGCAGCAGGTGGCGGAAGCCGCAGCCGCGGCGCAGATCGCCGAGCAGCGTCCTGCGGCGCGCGCGGCGGCGCCCGGACCGCGCGGTGGCCCGCCGCCCACGGTTGAACAGCTCAAAGCGGTGTGGGACACCGTGGCGGACGCCGTGAAGGCGGGCGGCCGCGGCATGTTGGCGCAGGCCGTGGCACGGCTCATTCCGTCGGGGGTATCCGCTCACGGCAGCGTGACGCTCACCTACGATCCCGCCGACGACACCTTCGCGCGCGCCGCGGACGGCGCGCGCGCGGACATCCTCACGGCCCTGCAGTCGTGCGTGTCCGGCGTGACCGGCGTGACCGTGGTGTCATCGCTCAGCGCCAATGCGTCGGCGCAGGCCGAAGCGCGGGCGCCTCGCGACACCACCAAACGATTGACCGCGCACGACGTGCAGCAACAGCGCACCGACCAGCTCTCCGCCCGGGATCCGCTGCTCGAGGCCGCCGTCCGCGCGCTGGACCTCGAACTGCTGGATTGACGCACCGCATCGCGTCGCGCACGTACCCACTTCCACTCCGCACTCCCGACGTACTTATGGATCTGTTCAAGATGATGGGCCAGTTCAAGGACATGCAGGCGCGCATGCAGACCATGCAGGAAGAGATGGGGCAGCGCACCTTCTCCGCCCTCGCCGGCGGTGGCATGGTCGTGGCCGATGTCGACGGCAAGATGCAGCTGCGGCGCATCAAGCTCGATCCGGCCGTGGTGAACGGCAACGACATCGAGATGCTCGAGGATCTCATCGTGGTCGCCGTGGCCGAGGCGCAGAAGAAGGCCGCCGATGCCATGCAGTTCGAGCTGAGCAAGGTCACCGGCGGCATCGAGCTGCCGTTCAAGCTGCCGTTCTGATCGCCCGCCGTTGAGCGTCATCGACGAACTCACCAGCGAGCTGGCGCGGCTGCCCGGGATCGGCCGCAAAACCGCGCTGCGCCTCACGTATCACCTGCTGCGGCAGCCGCATGCGCAGAGCCTGCGGCTGGCGGAGGCGCTGGTGGCGCTCACCGAGCGCGTGCGCGCCTGCGACCGGTGTCACAACCTCACGGAGTCGCCGCTCTGCGCCCTCTGCGCTGATCCACGGCGCGACCCGGCCATCGTCTGCGTGGTCGAGGAGGCCTCCGATATCGCGTCGATCGAGCGGGCGGGTGAATTCCGTGGGCTGTATCACGTGCTGGGGGGGCGGCTCTCGCCCCTCGATGGGGTGGGCCCCGACGATCTGGCCATCGGGGACCTGCTGGCCCGCATCGGCCCCGAGGGGGTGACCGAGGTGATCCTGGCCACCAACCCGTCGCTCGAGGGAGAGGCCACGGCGCTGTACGTGCAGCGGCAGCTGCTCCCCCGAGGCGTCCGGATCACGCGGATCGCCCGCGGCCTACCGGTGGGGGGCGACCTCGAATATGCCGATGGCGTGACGATTGCTCAGGCGCTTTCCGCCCGGCGTGAAATGCCCTGAGATGGAGAACGCGGGTTGTGGCGTTACCTTCGGGCACGTCCGTGCGTTGATAATGCGCGGCTCCGTGACACCGGGCTGCTGATCTCGATTCCCCCGACCCACTGTACATGCCTGTCGGCGCCGCCACCTGGTCGTTCACCGAGGACGATTTCGGGGCCATCACTATTACGCTCCAGCGGTTCCTGTACGATGCCAAGGCACGGTGTGCCCTGCTCGTGGACCGGAGCGGTCAGCTGGTTGCCACCGTCGGCGAGCCGCCGGCCTTTGACGCGACCGCGTTCGCCACGCTCACCGCCGCCGACTTCAGCGCCAACGACCAACTCGCGCGTCTGATCGGCGAGAGCGACTTCAACGTCCTGTTCCATCAGGGCGAAAAAGAGTCGATGTACCTCGCCGACATTGCGCGCCGCGTCATTCTGGTGGGCCTCTTCGACAACCGCACCACGCTGGGGCTGGTCCGGCTCCGCATGAAAGCGGCCGTCGACGAACTCACGAAGACCTTCGAAGGGGTCTTTTCGCGCGGCGGGTCCGCGTCCACGGCGCCGCCGGGTTTCCTGGCCGGGGCCGAGGACGAGATCGACCGGCTCTTTCAGTAAAGGGCCGCCGTCGATGTCGATGATCAACTATGCGTCCCGTGAGATCAACTGTAAGATCGTGTTCTACGGTCCGGGACTGGGCGGCAAGACCACGAATCTGGAATACGTGTACGGCAAGGTGTCCCCGAGCACGCGGGGCAAGCTGATCTCGCTGGCCACGGAAACCGAGCGGACGCTCTTTTTCGACTTTCTGCCGGTCGATCTGGGCACCATCCGCGGCTTCCGGACGCGGTTCCATCTGTACACGGTGCCCGGGCAGGTCTACTACAATGCCAGCCGCAAGCTCATCTTGAAGGGCGTCGATGGCGTCGTGTTCGTGGCCGACTCGCAGGTCGAGCGGGCCGAGGCCAACGTCGAGTCCATGCAGAACCTGTATGACAACATGGCGGCGTACGGGTACGATCTCACCCGCATGCCGTTCGTCATCCAGTACAACAAGCGCGATCTGCCCAATGCGGCGCCGCTGGCGGCACTGCAGGCCATGCTCAATCCGGGCTGGGAAGTCACGGACCCCACGCGTATGCGCGCGCTGGCGGATCCGTTCAAACCGGGTGAGTTTCTGGTCAGCCAGTTGCCGACTGGCGAATGGGTGGAGCGTGTCCCGTCCTTCGAAGCCGTTGCCGTGACCGGCGACGGTGTGTTCGACACGCTAAAAGCCGTGTCCAAGCTGGTGCTCAAGACGCTCGCCTAGCTGCGGGCGTGGCGGGCACGCATCTCCCGCCTCCGGATCTCCCGTGAACCTTCCGAACGCAATCACGATGGGCCGCATTGCCCTGACGCCACTGATTGCGTGGTTGCCGTTCACCACGTCGTGGACCGCGCGCCTCATCGCGTTCCTGCTGTTCACGATCGCCGCCGTCACCGACTACTGGG
>CANJOX010000103.1 GCA_947475795.1 Gemmatimonadota bacterium | reverse complement strand
GCCCTCATCGGCCACCTGTTGCGCGCCTTGGGGCACGACGCCGCCGACGTGGGGAACATCGGCACGCCGGTGTCGGCGCTGGCGCTGCAGCCGTCGCCACCGGCGTGGGCTGCCCTCGAAATGTCGTCGTTCCAGCTGCACGACACGCCCGGCATCCTCCCTGACGTGGGCGTGCTCACGACCCTCAGCGCCGACCATCTCGATCGCTACGCGGGCGTGGCAGAGTACTACGCCGACAAACGGCGCCTCTTCGCCAACGCCACCGTGTCGTCGCGGTGGGTGGCCACCGCCGACAATGCCGATGTGGACGCCCTGATCACGGGCATTCCGGGCCACTGGCATCGTTTTTCCGTGCACCGCACCGATGTGGACGCCTTCCTCGACCCTACCACGGGGATGCTGCAGGTGCTCGGGGCACCGCTGGTGGCGCGTGATCGCGTGGCGCTGGCGGGGGACCATAACGTGGCCAATGTGCTCGCGGCGCTGCTGGCCGTGATGGTGGCCGACCCGGCGCACGCCACACCGGCGGCGCGTGCCACGCTGGCGCACGCCGTGTCCACCTTTGGGGCGCTGCCGCATCGGCTCGAGCCGGTGCTCGACCGGCGTGGCGTGCAATGGCTGAACGATTCCAAAGCCACCAACGTCGATTCCACCCGCGTCGCGCTGGCCAGCATGATCCGTCCCACGATCGTGCTGCTGGGCGGCCGACACAAAGGCGAGCCCTACACCACGCTCGTCCCCGACCTGCTGCGCACCGCGAAAGCCGTGCTCGCGTACGGAGAAGCCGGTGCGCAGATCGTGGCCGATCTCGAGGCGCCGCTGCGTGGCCGCGTCCTCGTGGAGCACTGTGGCCGCGATCGCTTCGAGCAGGTCATGGCCCGGGCGGCCACGCTCGCGTCGCCCGGTGACGCCGTGTTGCTGTCCCCCGCCTGCTCGAGCTACGACATGTTCCGCAATTACGAGGAGCGTGGCCGCGAGTTTGCGCGGCTCGCCCACGCGCTCGCGGGCCCGCCGGTATGAGCCTGTCCGAACGGGCCCGCGTGATGCCCGGGACGCGCGATCGATGGCGCATGTCGCTGGAGGCGCGTGCCCTCATCATCGTCACCGCCGTCCTGGTCACGTTCGGGCTCGCGGTGCTGTACAGCGCCAGCGCGCTGCAGGCGATCTCGGCCAACAGCCCCGGGCACTTCTTCGTGCTGCGCCAGGCCACCGGGGTCCTTGTGGGGGTCGCCGTGTTCGCTGTGTGCGCCAAGGTCGATGTCGATCGCTGGCGCCGGATGGCGTGGCCGATCATGGGTGTCAGTCTGCTCCTCATGTTGGTCATCATCCTGCCCGGCACCGAGGCCATCTCCAAGAGCGTGTACGGCTCGCGCCGCTACCTCCTGAACGGGTCGATTCAGCCGTCGGAGCTAGCCAAGTTTGCGGTGCTCGTGTGGACCCCGATGCTGCTGGTCAAAAAAGGGGCGGCGGTCCGACAGCTGGGGAAGGGGCTGCTCCCCTTCGTGCTGGTGATCGGCATGCTGAGTGTGCTCGCCATCCTCGAGCCCGATGTGTCGGTGGCCATGATGTTCTGTCTCATCATGGCGGTGCTGCTGTTCGTCGGTGGGGCCCGCGTATCGCACTTCCTGCTGTTCGGGGTCGTCGGCATGCTGCTCATCGGGTTTCAGGCGTCGCAGAGCACGTACATCCGCAAGCGTGTGACCAGCTTTCTCGCCAAGGAGCAGGAGTCGGCCACGCGGTCGGCCACCGGAGACCAGCAGTATCAATCGTTCGTCGCGGTGGGGTCGGGCGGCATCGCCGGCGTCGGGTTCAGTCAGGGGAATCAGCAGCGTGGCTGGCTGCCGCTGGCCTACAACGACTTCATCGGCTCGGTGGTGGGGGAGGAGTTCGGCTTTGTCGGGCTGGGCGGGATCACGCTGGCCTTTGCCCTCTACGGCTGGCTCGGGTTTCGCATCGCCAAGCGGGCCCAGACCCCGTTCGGGGCGCTGGTCGCGATCGGGATCACCTTCGTCACCGTCTTCACGGCCTTCATCCACCTCGGCGTCGTGATCGGCCTGCTCCCTAACACGGGCCTCACGCTGCCGTTCGTGTCGTACGGACGGTCAAACCTCGTGCTCACGCTGGCCATGACGGGCATTCTGGTCAACATCGGCAGCGAGCGTGAGCGCGTCTACGGCACCGCCGCCACCGATCCGCTCGGATCGCGGCCCGCATGACTACGGCCGCACGGACCCGCGTGTTCTTCGCCGGCGGCGGCACGGGTGGGCATCTCTATCCCGGCCTCGCCATCGCGCGCGCGCTGGTCGCCCAGGCCCCCGGGATCGAGCCCCACTTCATCGGGGCGCACCGCGGGATCGAGCGCACCGTGCTCCCGACCACCGAGTTCGGGTTCACGCTGCTCGACCTGCATCCGCTGTACCGGCGCACGCCGTGGAACAACTGGCGCACGCTGCGCGGCGCCGTGGGGGCGTGGCGCGCGATCTCGCGGCTGGCCGGCCGCGACCGGCCGCGCGCCGTGATCGGCACCGGCGGCTATGCCGCCGGCGTCGCGCTGGCGTGGGGGCGCGCGCACGGTGTGCCCACCATGCTGCACGAGCCGGACTCGCATCCGGGGCTCACCACCCGTGCCTTCGCCAAGGGCGCGCAGGTACTGTACCTGGGCTTCCCTGAGGCTGCCGATCGGCTCACCGTCGGTGCGCACACCCGGGTCCTGCCGCTCGGCTGTCCCATCGAACCGCCGCCGGCCACGCGCCGTCCCCGCGACGAGGCCCGCCGCGCGTGGGGGCTGCCGGCCGATGCCTTCGTCGTCCTCGTGGTCGGGGGGAGTCAGGGGGCGCGGGCGCTCAACGAGGCCATCGCCGCGTGGACGCGTCAGGGGTTGCCCGGGGGCGTCGCCGTCATCTGGGCCACCGGGACACAGCAGGCGTCGGCGTATCTGGACTGCGAGTCGGGGATGGTGCGCGTGCGCCCGTATCTCGCGCCCATCGCCGAGGCGTACGCGGCCGCTGATCTCGCCGTCACGCGGGCCGGGGCGATGACCATTGCGGAGTTGCTGGCGTGGGAGATCCCCGCGCTGCTGGTCCCGCTCCCCACCGCGGCGCAGGATCACCAGAGCCACAACGCGCAGGCCATGGCCACCGTGGGCGCCGCCCGGTATCTCCCGCAGCGCGACCTCACCGTGGCCACCCTTGATGCGGCCGTGCGCGCGCTGCGCGACGATCCGGCGGAGCTGGCCCGCATGCGGCTGGCCGCGCGCGCGCGGGCCCGCCCCACCGCCGCGGCCGATATCGCCCGCTCGATCCTCGAGCAGCTCGGCGCGTCGTCGGTAGGGATCGGCTGAGCGTTCCGCCATATTGCACGCATGTCGCACGCCTGTCTTCGCCGCTCTCCCACGCCGACCCCGCTATGACCACGACTCGCGAGCCGTCGCGCACGGCGGCCGTCCTGCTCGACCGGAACGATCCGCGTCCGGTCCACTTCGTGGGGATCGCCGGCGCGGGGATGAGTGCGCTGGCGGAGCTGCTGGCGCGACGCGGCATTCCCATTCAGGGGACCGACGCCAACCCCACCGGCGCGCCCGACCTCGCGCGCTACGGGATCCGTGTCTCGCAGCACGATCCCGCCATGGTGCCCGGTGCGCGCGCGCTCGTGTACTCCTCGGCCATCGCCGCCTCACACCCTGAGATGGTCGCCGCCCGCGCCGCCGGGATTCCACTCGTCCGTCGCGCCGAAGCGCTGGCCGACGCGGTGAGCGGCGGACAGCTGATCGGCATCGCCGGCACGCACGGCAAGACCACCACGACGGTGATGACCACCGAGGCACTGGCGGCGGCCGGGCAGGATCCGACCGGGGTCGTCGGTGGGCGCGTGGGATTGTGGGGCGGCAACCTGCGGCTGGGCGGCGACACGTACGTGGTGGAAGCCGACGAGTATGACCGCTCGTTTCTGGCCCTCGATCCCGCCGTGGCCGTGGTGCTCAACGTCGAGGCGGACCATCTCGACATCTACCGCGATCTCGACGACATCCGGCGCACGTTCGAGCAGTATGTGTCGCCGGCCCGCGTGGTGGTGCGCTGCGCCGATGACGACGGGGCCATGTCGCTCCGCCTCGCTGCACGCGGCGAGGTGATCGCGTATTCGGCCACGGCGCCCGGTACCACACCGTCCGCGCACGCCGGCGACGCACGCCTCGTGGCGCAGCAGCTGCAGCTCGACGCGAGCGGCGCGCGCTTCGACGTGTCCTTCGACGGCGAGATGCTGGGCGCGATCACGCTCGCCGTGCCGGGGCTGCACAACGTCCGCAACGCGCTCGCCGCGATCGGTGCCGGGCTCGCCATGGGGTGCACCGTGGCGCAGATGGCGCCCGGGCTGGCCGCGTTCCGGGGCGTCGAACGGCGCTTCCAGCGACTCGGGGCCGCGCAGGGCGTCGACGTGGTGGACGATTACGCGCACCACCCCACGGAAGTGCGTGCCACCGTGGCCGCCGCGCGCCATGCCTTCCCCGACCGGCGGCTGGTGCTGGCCTTTCAGCCGCACCTGTACTCGCGCACGCGTGACCTGCAGGTCGACTTCGCCGACGCACTCTCGGCGGCGGATCTCGTGCTGCTGTGCGACATCTACGGCGCGCGCGAGGTGCCCGAGCCCGGCGTCACGTCGGATCTGATCGGCGATCGCCTGCGCACCGGCGCGCTGGCGTGGCGCGGTCCGCGCAGTGAGGCCGCGATCGCGCTCCGGGACCTCGTGCGCCCCGGTGACGTGGTGCTCACGATGGGTGCCGGCGATATCACGCGGACCGGTCCCGAACTGCTCGCGGCGCTCCGGGGCTGATGCCCGTGGCCGGGCCCGCTCCCGAGAAGGCGTCGTCGGCCAAAGCGATCCCCCGCGGCACGCGTCCCACGTGGGTGCGCTGGCTGCGCGCGGTCGCTGCCGCGACCGCCGCCGGGGTCGTGATCGGGGCGCCGTGGTGGGGCCCCCGTGCGCTGGCCCAGCTGGACTATTTTCACGCCCGTCGCGTCGTCTTCGAGGGGGTGCGCTACGCGCGCCCCAGCGAACTCGTGGCGCGGCTGCGGGTCGATACGCTGCAGTCGGTGTGGCAGCCCCTCGAACCGCTGGCGGAACGGGTCAACGCGCATCCGTTGGTGGCGAGTGTCGTCGTCGAGCGGCAACTGCCCGGGACGCTGCTCATCCGTGTGGTCGAGCGTGAACCGGTGGCGTTCGTCCCGCGCCGGGGGCAGCTCCAGCCGGCCGACGCCGACGGGCGCCTGCTCCCCATTGATCCGGTGCGGTACCCCCTCGACGTACCGGTCGCGGCCAGCGCTGACAGCGCCTTGCTGCACCTCCTCGACGGGTTGCGTCAGGACGCGCCGGGGCTTTACGCCCGCGTGTCGCACGGTGAGCGGGCCGGACCGGACGAATTGCGTGTTCGGATGGGCGCCGTGACGGTGCGAACCAGTCCCGACGTGACCGTAGCGCGGTTCCGGGACATATTACCCGTGGAAGCGGACCTCGCGCGGAATCATCTGCGTGCGGTGGAGCTTGACCTCCGCTTCCGTGACCAGGTGATCGCCAGACAGCCATGACTTCCGAACCCATTGTCGCCGCCCTCGATATCGGCACCGCCTACACCACCGCCATCGTCGCGGCGGTCCACGGCGACTTGCCACGCACGCCGACGCTGCGCGTGCTGGGCGTGGGGCATACCCGCACGATGGGGCTGCGGCGCGGCGTCGTGTCCGACATCGAAGAAGCCACGCGATCCATCCGGAAGGCGGTCGAGGAAGCGAGCCGCGTGGCGGGGGTCACCCCCGACGCGCTGTACGTCGGCATCGCCGGCGAACACGTGCGGGCCATGTGCTCCACCGGCGTGGTGGCGATCAGCGGCAACGAGATCCTGCGCACCGATGTGGACCGCGTGAACGAGGTGGCGCGCGCCATGGCGATTCCGCAGGACCGCGAACTGCTGCACGCCATTCCGCAGGAATACCGCGTGGACAAAACCGACGGGATCCGCGATCCCGTGGGCATGATCGGCACGCGCCTCGAGACCGAGATGTATCTCGTCACGATCGGCAGCTCGCCGGCCATGAACCTGCGCAAGAGCATCGAACGGGCCGGCTTCAAGACCCGCGAACTCGTGCTCGAGCCGCTGGCCAGCGCGCTGGCCGTGCTCACGGAGGAGGAGAAGGAGCAGGGTGTGGTCCTGCTCGAACTCGGCGCTGGCACCACCGATCTCGCCGTCTTCCACGAAGGCAAGATCCGCCACCTCGGCACCATCGCGTCCGGCGGTAATGCCGTGACCAGCGACCTCGTGCAGGGGCTCGGCATCACGAATCAGGACGCCGAACTGCTCAAGGAAGCGTACGGCTGCGCGTACGAGCCCATGGTCGACCCCGAGCAGGTCATCGCGATGCCCGCCACGGCGTCGCACGGGGAGCGGCATATCTCGCGCGAGCTGATGACGCACATCATCCATCAGCGCATGGATGAGATTTTCGACAAGGTGCAGCGCGAGGTGCAGGTGGCCGGCTTCGCGGGCCGTCTCAACGCCGGCGTCGTGCTCACCGGCGGCGGCGCCGCGCTGGAAGGGATCAGTGAACTCGCCGCTGACGTGTTCGGGCTTGGCGTGCGCGTGGGCGTCCCGGGCGACAACGTGAGCGGCTTGGTCGAGCAGATCACCGAGCCGCGCTTCGCCACCGCCGTGGGGCTGGCCCTGTATGGCGCCCATCGTGTCGCGTTGGGCGGTGTCATCGCCCGTCGTCCCTCGCTCACCGGTGCTGGGGTCGACAAGCTCGCCACCCGCGTGAAGACGTGGCTGCAGGATTGGTTCTAACGTTCCAGCGATGTCGGGAGTAAGGACGACGGGGTACGGAGACGGTGTCTCGGTACCCCGTACTCGCGTTCGACCGACTCCGTACGCCGTACGTCATTCTCCATACTTTTTCGGGGCTTGCTTGTGATCGACGTTGGTCTCTCCCGTTTCCGGGCAGTACGCCACCTCCGCCAAGCGCTGCTGCTTGGACTCGCGCCCTTCGTGTCACTGGCTGCGCAACAGCTCACGACCGAAGCGCGTGATCCCAATCAAAAGCAGGATCCGACCTTCGCGCAGAGCTATCAGGAGTGGCTGGCCAATCCGAAACACGGCAGCCCGTTGGTCGATCACTTGCCGCTCGTGGCCGGCATCCCCACGCCGCGCGACGTGCTGGGCTATCACATCGGCGCGCCGCGCAAGCTCACGTACTACGCTGATCAGCTGAAGTATTATCGCGCCCTCGCGGCGGCGTCACCGCGCGTGAAGATCGAAACCATCGGACGCTCGGACGAGGGACGTGAACTCGTGGTGGTCTGGATCGCGTCCGAGGCGAACATGCAGCGCCTGGCGCAGAACCGGGCCAACTTGGCGAAGATCGCCGATCCGCGCGGCATGACCGACGCGCAGGTGAAGGCCGTGCTGGCCGACACCAAGCCGCACTATCACTTCATGGGCGGGCTGCACAGCGGCGAAACCGGCCCGTCGGAAATGCTGATGGAGCTGGCGTACCGCCTCGTCACCGAGACGTCGCCGCTCATCAGTCAGATCCGCGAGCAACTCTACGTCTCGATCACGCCGGCCGCCGACGCTGACGGCCGCGACCGGAATGTGGACTGGTTCTTCCGCGGCCTCGACATGGCGGCCGCCATTCCGGCACCGGCGATCACGCCGGTCGTGACGCCGGCACCGGCGATGCCGGTGGCCGGTGACACCGCGCGTCGCGCGCCCGCCGGCGCGCCGGCCGCCGCACCCGCGCCCGCACCCGCGGCGGGCGGTGGTGGCGGTGGTGGTGGTGGCTTCGGCGGCGGTGCCGGTGTGCCGTACTGGGGCAAGTATGTGTACCACGACAACAATCGCGACATCAACATCAAGCTCGTGCAGATGCGCGCGATCATCGACTGGTACTTCACGGCGTATCCGCCGATCATGCACGATCTGCACGAAGCGCAGCCGTTGCTGTACACCTACACGGGTGGCCCGCCGCAGAATCCGAATCTCGATCCCATTCTGTTCGCCGAGCTGCCGTGGTTTGGCAACTGGGAAATGGCGCAGATGACCAAGTGGGGCATGCCGGGCGTGTATACGCATGCCTTCATGGACGGCTGGTCGCCGGGCTATCTCGGCTCGGTCGCGTACAACCACAACGGTCTCATGAAGATGTACGAGACGCAGTCGGGGCGTGATCTCGACAGCACGGCGATGGCCAACGCGCGTCGCGGCGTGACCGCGGCAACCCCGGCGCCAGGCGGTGGTCTGGGCGGTGGGCGCGGCGGCGCGGTGCCGACGGGTCGTGGCGGCGCACAGGATCGCGAGTGGTATCGCGGCAATCCGATCGGCTTCAACGACATCGCTACCTTCACGCGGCGCTCCAACACCAACTACATGCAAACCGGTGTGCTCTCGGCGCTGCAGCTCGCGTCGATGTTCCCGGCCACGGTACTCGAAAACTTTTACATCAAGACGCGCAACAGCATCGAAGAGGGGAAGGTCAAGGCGCCGTACGGCTTCGTGATCCCGCTGCAGCGCGACATGACGCGCGTGGCGGAGTTCGTGAACCTGCTGCGCGTGCAGCGCATCGAAGTGGGGCAGGCGACGGCCCCGGTGAAGGTGGGCGCGATCACGTATCCCGCCGGCTCGTATGTCATCAAGCGCGATCAGCCGTATGGGCGTCTCGCCAAGAATCTCATCGAGCGGCAGCAGTACCCCGACGCGCGTCTGAACACGTATGACGACAGCGGCTGGTCGATGGGGCTCGCGATGGATGTGGATGTCGTCGAGATCGCCGACGCGAGTATCCTCAAGGCAGCGGTGTCGCCGGTCGACAAGATCGTGCTGAAGGGCAACACGCGCGGCACCGGCAATGCCGCGATCGCGGTGGCGCATACGGGCTCGAACCACATGGTCACGCTGCGCTATCTGCTGCGCACGGTGCCGATGCAGGTGGCCGAGAAGAGCTTTGCCGCCGGCGATACCACATATCCGGCCGGTTCGTTCGTGGTGGCTGGCAAGTACGCGCCGCGCGTGCGCACGCTCGTCGACTCGCTCGGCCTCACCGCCGCGATGCTGGGCAGCATGCCCACGGTGGCGATGCATAACGCCGATGTGCCGCGGGTGGCGATCTATTCCCAGTGGAGCGGGACGCAGAATCTCGGCTGGTATCGCCTTACGTTCGACGAATTCAAGATCCCGTACGATCTGATCTACAAGGAGCGCGTCGTGCAGGGGAACCTGCGCCGCGACTACGACGTGATTCTGATGGCCGAGCAGAACATGAGCCGGCAGACGGTGATGCAGCCCAAGGCGGCCCGGGCGCAGCCGTATCTCAAGAACGACAAGTACAAGTTCCTGGGCATGTACGGCGAAACGCCGGATCTCACCGGCGGATTCGGCCAGCCGGGGGTCGATGCGTTCTCGGCGTTTCTCACGGCCGGCGGGACGCTGATCGCGATCGGTGAATCGGCCCGTCTGCCGATTGAATTCGGCTGGGCGCGGACGGTGGACAAGACCGCCGTGCCGGGACTCACCGCGCAGCGCCCGCTGGTTGAGGCCTCGATCACGCGTCCGGAGCATCCGGTGTTCTACGGCTTCGGCAAGACGGTGATTCCGGTGAAGTACGTGGGCGGTACGCCGTTCAAGGTGGGTATCGCCGACGAAGGGAACGTGCTCGCGCGCTACGTGGGGGGCGACAAGGCGGTCCTGTCGGGGCTCATGACCGGCGCGGATTCACTCAAGTCGCGTCCCTT
>CANJOX010000102.1 GCA_947475795.1 Gemmatimonadota bacterium | reverse complement strand
GTTGACAGCCGACGCCGCGAATACGCCGGCAATGCGCGCGGACGCCGCACGCCGATTCCAGCGACAAGTCGGCTCACGTGCCGGTATCGAGATGGCGTCCATGCTGTTCGGCGCCTGGCTACAGTCGCGGGGCATACCGGCATCCGCTCTCCTGAGCCGCAATGCCGAAGTCGCCAACACCCTGTCGCAGGCGACACTCGCCGCGCTCGGCGATCGCGTCGTCGCCGCGTACACGCAGCAGGACCAGCAGGGCGCGGGCGGGTCTCAGGGGATGTCGGCGCGTGAACTCGACCTGGCGTTCACGTCAATTGAAGGGATGTTCCGGGCGGAGCAGTTCGTGCGCGGCGTCGCGATGAAGCCGGTCTGACGGCGGACCCCGCGGCGCGCCGATCAGGGTTCCGTGGCGGCGCCGATGGCCAGCGGGCCAGCGCTGTAGTCGCGGCCGTGGTGCTGCCGTATCTTTCCACGCCGAATCGAACATCCACCCCGAGCGTCCGGCGCGGCCGTCTCATCCTCCGGAGTATCCAATGCGCACAGTCCGTGATCCACGTGGCACCACCTGGATCTGCCTCGAACTGCCCGAGGTCCCCACCGACCAGCACGCGGCGGCCGCTGCCATGCCAACCGAGACGGTCGCCATTGAGTGCAATTCCGGGGCCGAGCGTGTCATCGCGCTGGTTGCGCCCGGGTGGGATGACGACATGGACGATGTGACGCTGTCCCGCACGATCGCGGCGTTCATGCAGTAGGAGGCGCGCGGCGGCGATTGTATGTTTGTGACATGTCCGACGTCGTCGCTCTCGCCACCGAACTGCTCTCTGTCGAATCCACCAGCGGCCAGGAACAGGGCGCGGTGGACACTGTCGCGCGCTGGCTGCTCGCCCGCGACTGGAACGTTACCCTGCAAGAGGTTGAGCCGGGGCGGTCCAACGTCTGGGCCACCCGCCGCGGGGGAGGTGTCACGCTGTCGACGCATCTCGACACGGTTCCCCCGTACGTGCCGCCACGGCTTGAGGGGGGCCGCCTGTACGGGCGCGGCTCCTCCGATGCCAAAGGCATCGCGGCGGCAATGATGATCGCCGCCCAGCGGCTCGCCGAGGCAGGCGAGGAGCGGGTGGACTTGCTGTTCGTGGTGGGCGAAGAGAAGGGCTCGCCGGGCGCGCGCGCCGCCAACCGGTTGCCGGCCACCAGCAGGTTTCTCGTGAACGGCGAGCCAACGGAGAGCAAGCTGGCCTCCGGCGGTAAGGGGGCGCAGCGGGTCCTCGTGCGGGTGCGCGGTCGCGAGGCGCATTCGGCGTATGCCCATCTGGGTATGAGCGCGCTCGATCCGCTGCTCGAGTTGCTGCCGCAGCTGCGCGAGGTGGCGTTGCCCGTCGACCCGGTGCTCGGGGCGACGACCTACAACGTGGGCGTGCTGCGGGCCGGCACCGAGGCGAACATCGTGCCGGGGCTCGCGGAAGCGGAGATCATGATCCGGCTGGTCGGTGACGTGGCCCCGGTGAAGGCGGCCTTCACCGCCTGGGCGGGCGCGCGGGCCGAGCTGATCTGGGGTGCCCATATTCCGGCGCAGTATTTCCATGTGATCAACGGCTTTGAGGTCGAGCCCGTTGCATACACGAGTGATATCCCGCTGCTGGATCGCTGGGGTACACCGCTGCTCTTCGGCCCCGGGTCCATTCACGTGGCCCACACACCCATCGAATACATCGACGTGGCGGAACTCGAGGCGTCGGTCGGCGCCTACGAACGCATCGTCCGCACCCTGCTCGCATGACCTCGCCCGTGACCCGCTGGCCGGTTGCCGTTCTCGGCGCCACCGGCGCCGTCGGTCAGGCCTTTATCCGCCTGCTCGATGGTCATCCCTGGTTCGATCTCGTCGATGTCGCGGCGTCCGAGCGCAGCGCGGGCAAACCGTATGCATCGGCGACCCGGTGGCTCGAGGGGACCATGCCACGGGGCGTGGCTGGACTCGAGGTGAAGACGTGCACCCCGGAGCAGGTGGCGGCACCGATCATCTTCTCCGCGCTCGACTCGTCGGTGGCCGGCGAAGTGGAGGCCGCCTTCGCGGCGGCGGGTCGCCTGGTGCTCAGCAACGCCAAGAACTACCGGATGGAGTCCGACGTCCCGCTGGTGATTCCCGAAGTGAATGGGGATCATCTCGGGCTGCTCACGCAGCAGCGGCTGAACCGCGGGTGGCCCGGAGGCATCGTCACGAACGCCAACTGCGCCGTGACCGTCGCCGCGATGGCGCTGGCGCCGCTGCACGAGGCGTTCGGCGTCACGAAGGTCTTCATCACCACGATGCAGGCTGTGTCGGGTGCCGGGTACCCGGGTGTGCCGTCGCTTGATATCCTCGGCAATGTCATCCCGTACATCGGCGATGAAGAGCCGAAAATCGAAACTGAGCTCGTGAAGTTGCTCGGCACGTACAACGGCGAGACGATCGTGGCCGCACCGATCGTGACGAGTGCGCATGCCAATCGCGTCGCCGTCGAACACGGCCATACGGTGTGCCTGTCGGTTGCCTTCGAGCGGGCGCCAACGCCGGAGCAGGCACTCGCGACGTTGCGCTCGTGGAAGGGATTCGCGGCCGTGCAGGGCCTGCCATCGGCACCGGTGCCCGCCCTCATCGTGCGCGATGAGCAGGATCGGCCGCAGGCGCGTCGTGATGTGAATGCCGGCGGTGGCATGGCCGTGACCATCGGTCGCGTGCGCGCCGACAATCTGTTCGACCTGCGGCTTGTCGCGATGGCGCACAACGTGGTGCGCGGAGCCGCCGGCGGATCGATCCTGAACGCGGAACTCCTCGTGGCCACCGGTCAGCTCGACGGGTTGGTCGCGTCGTGATCGTCTGCAAGTTCGGCGGCACCTCGGTCGCCGACGCTGAGGCCATTGCCCGCGTCGTCGATGTCGTGGTCAGTAAGCGGGTGAGTCTTCCCGTCGTGGTCGTGTCGGCGCTCGGTGGCGCCACGAATCAACTGCTCGATCTGGCCCGAAAAGCTGCGGAGGGCGAGTTGCTTGCGGCGCTCCACCTCCTCGAGCAGCTGCGCGACCGGCACCTGCGCGAGGCGCACGCGCTGCTGGGTGGCACGGCCGAGGCCGAGGAACTCGCGACGGAGATCGGCGCAAGCTTCGACGAGCTCGCGCATCTCGCCGAGGCGCTGCGGACGCTGGGGTACCTGACGCCGCGGTCGCTCGATACGGTCGCCGCCCTCGGTGAGCTGCTTTCGTCGCAGATCGTGGCGGCCGCGTTCCGCCGTCACGGGCATCCGGCCGTCTGGGTTGATGCGCGCGACGTGATGAAAACCAACGACGCTTTTACGCGCGCCGAACCGGACCTCGAGGCCATCGCGCTGGCCGCCCGCGAGCGGCTGCTCCCGCTGCTGCAGCAGGGGATGATCCCCGTGATGGGCGGGTTCGTGGGATCTGCACCGGGGCGCATCACCACCACGCTCGGCCGCGGCGGCTCCGATTACTCCGCCTCGCTCGTGGGCGCCGCGATCGACGCGACGGCCATCGAGATCTGGACCGATGTCGATGGCATGCTCACGGCCGATCCGCGGGTGATTCCCGGGGCGCGGCTCATTGAGCGTATCAGCTTTGACGAGGCCGCCGAACTCGCCGCCTTCGGGGCGAAGGTGCTGCATCCGGCCACCATCGCACCCGCCGTGCAGCGTGGCATTCCGGTCTACGTGTTCAATTCGCGCAAGCCCGAGGGCACGGGCACCATGATCGCCTTCGACGCCCCACGGCTGCCTGTGCGCGCCATCGCGGGCAAGCGGGGCACGACGCTCGTCAAGCTGCGCTCGTCGCGCATGCTGCTGGCCCCAGGTTTCCTGCGGCGTGTGTTTGAGGTGTTCGAAACGCATCGCACGTCCGTCGATGTCGTGACGACCTCGGAGGTGTCCGTTTCCGTGACGCTCGACGACGCCACGAATCTCGCCGCGATCCTGCAGGACCTCGCGGCGTTCGGTGACGTCGCCGTGGAACGGCGCAGCGGCATCGTCGCCATCGTGGGCGCGGGCATCGCGGATGGCAGCCGCGCGATGGCCGATGCGATCGCGGCGCTCGGACCGATCCCGGTGTACATGGCGTCGCTCAGCGCGACCGGTATCAACTTCACGCTGGTCATCGACGACGATCAGGTCGTGCCGGCGATGCAGCGCCTGCACGCCACGTTCTTCGAGCGCGGGTCGTGATGGCCCCGGAGCAGGGGGCGCGGGTCCGGATCGCCCTGATCGGCATGGGACGCATGGGGCGGGCCCTCGACGCGCTGGCGCCCGAGCGCGGATGCGAGGTGGTGGCACGGCTCGACGCCGCGGAGATGTCGCGCGGCCTGACCACGGCCGATCTGCACGGCGCACAGGTGGCCATCGAGTTCACCACGCCGGAATCGTCGGTCGCCAACGCGATCGCGTTGCTGCAGGTAGGCTGTCCGGTGGTGATCGGCACCACCGGCTGGTCGGCGCAGCTTCCCGCCGTCGAAGCGGCCGCGCAGGCGGCGCACGGTGCCGCGCTTTGGTCGCCGAACTTCAGCATTGGCGTGCAGCTCTTTCTCGCCATGGCGGAGGATGCGGCCAAACGCGCGCGGCAGGTGTCCGGCTTCGATGCGCATGTCGTTGAGACGCACCACATCGCCAAGCTCGATGCGCCCTCCGGGACCGGCATCGCGATCGCCGACCGGTTGCGGGACGGACTGGGACGTGCGGTGCCGATCACGAGCGTGCGGACGGGCTCGGTACCGGGCACCCATGAGATCATCTTCGACGCGCCCTTCGAACAGATCCGACTCGTGCATGAGGCGCGCGACCGGCGGGTGTTCGCCGACGGTGCGTTGACGGCGGCCCGCTGGCTGGCGGCCGCGCGCGCGCCTGGTGTGTACACGATGCGTGACGTCCTGGCATCGAGCCAGGCGATTTCCTGACCTCTCAGCGCGGAACGACGATGGCGCAGCGACTCTTCGGGTGCGGGACCGCACTCGTTACGCCGTTCATGGCAGACGGGTCCATCGACGAGGTCGCCCTCCGGGCGTTCGTGGAGTGGCAGGTCACCGAAGGCGTGCACATGGTCATCCCCTGCGGCTCAACCGGGGAAGCGGTCACACTGGCGCCGGCGGAGCACCGTCGCGTAGTCGAGATTACCGTCGAGCAAGTCAACGGCCGGGTGCCGGTCATCGCCGGCGCCGGTTCGAACGACACACAGCGCGCGATCTCAACGTCGCGTGAGATGAAGGCCATCGGTGCCACGCACCTGTTGCATGTCACGCCGATGTACAACAAGCCGCCGCAGCGCGCGATGATGGCGCACTTCCGCGCCATCGCCGATGCGTGCGACCTCCCGATCGTGATCTACAACGTGCCCGGTCGCACGGCGATCAATCTCGACGCGCACAGCTGCCTCGAACTGGCGGCCGATCCCCGATTCGTGGCGGTGAAGGAAGCGTCGGGCAATCTCGCGCAGATCACGCAGATCATTCGCGACCGTCCCGAACATTTCGCGGTCCTGTCCGGGGACGATGGACTCACGCTGAGTGTCATGGCTCACGGCGGGGACGGCATCATCTCGGTGGTCTCGAACGTCGTACCGGCCCTCATGTCGGCGCTCTGCCACGCGATGGCGCGTGGTGATCTGGTCGAGGCACGTCGTCTCGACGCGCGTCTGGCACCGGTCGCTCACGCCGCGTTCATCGAGTCGAATCCCATGCCCGTGAAAGCGATGCTCGCGATGATGGGGCGCATGCGCGAACAGCTGCGGCTCCCGCTCGTCCCGCTACTCGAGGCGCACCATCCGCTGGTGCGCGCGGCGCTCGTTCAGGCCGGCGCGCTGGCCGCATAACGCCGCGCCCGTCCCTTCACACTTCCACTCCACGCTGCCCTCATGGCTTTTTCGCTGACCGATCTCGAAACGCGCCTCACCGACCCGATGCTGCTGGACGGCGGCGCGACGCTTCCCTCCGACGCGCAGCAGCTCTTCGATCAGGCGCTCGCCCTGCTCGAGCGCGGTGAGATCCGGGCGGCGACTCGTGATGCTGACGGCACGTGGCACGCGGTCGCGTGGGTCAAGCGCGCGATTCTGCTGGGCTTCCGCATCGGCCGTGTAGTGGAAATGCCGGGACAGGCACCGTTTCATTTTCTCGACAAGCACACCTATCCGACGCGCGAGTTCCGCGTCGAGAATCAGGTGCGGATTGTACCGGGGGGATCAACGGTGCGGCGCGGTGCGTATCTGGCACCCAATGTGGTCTGCATGCCGCCGATGTACATCAACGTGGGCGCGTACGTCGGGCGTGGGACGATGGTTGATTCGCACGCCCTCGTCGGGTCGTGTGCGCAGATCGGTGAGCGCGTGCATCTGAGCGCTGCCGCACAGATCGGCGGTGTGCTCGAGCCGATCAACGCGTCGCCGGTCATCATCGAAGACGATGTGATCGTGGGCGGTAACTGCGGCGTGTACGAGGGCACCGTGGTGCGGAGCAAGGCCGTGCTCGGGGCGGGCGTGATCCTGACCCGCGGCACGCCAGTGTACGACCTCGTCAACGAGACGGTGCATCGCGCCAGCAACGGACAGCCGCTCATCATTCCCGAAGGCGCCGTCGTCGTCCCCGGGGCGCGGCGCGTGACCTCAGCGTTCGCCGAGGAACTCGGCTTGTCGCTGCAGACGCCGATCATCGTGAAATACCGCGACGACCGCACCGACGCGGCGACGGCGCTCGAGGCGTGGCTGCGGTGACCGGACGCGCCGCGCCGTTGGTGGTCCGCGGAACGATTCGCCCGCCGGGCGACAAGTCGATCAGCCATCGTGCGCTGATCTTCGCGGCAATCGCCGACGGCCCATCGCGCGTGCGCGGGGTGCTCGAGTCCGCCGATGTGCAGGCGACCGCCGGGGCGCTGCGTGCGCTCGGCGCGGACATCCCCGTGCTGACGGCTGACTTCGAGATCCGGGGACGCGGGTTGTCGTCGCTGCACTCTCCGCGTGGTCCGCTGGAGTGCGGGAACAGCGGGACCACCACGCGCCTGCTGGCCGGTCTCGTGGCCGGTCTCGACGGGCGCGTGGCACGCTTCGAAGGTGATGCCAGCCTCAGTCGGCGTCCGATGCGACGTATTGCCGCGCCGCTCGCCGAGATGGGCGCGCGGGTGGTGTTCGAGGGGGCCGAGGGGCACGAGGGACTCCCGATGCGGGTCTTCGGGAGTCGGTTGGCGTCGGTCACGTATGTCAATGCGCACGCCAGCGCGCAGGTCAAGGGCGCACTCATCCTGGCCGGCCTTGCGGCGGGGTGCGGCGTCGAGGTCCGGGAACCGCAGCCCTCGCGCGACCACACCGAGCGCATGCTGGTGGCGCGGGGCGTGCAGCTCGCGGTCAACGCGGGTGGCGTTGTGTTACCCCCGGGGCAGACCGTTCAGGCCGGCGATGTCACGGTGCCCGCCGATCCGTCGTCCGCCACGTTCTTTGCGGCGCTCGCGGCCCTGGCGGACACGGGAGAGCTGCGGATCGGGCAGGTGTGCCTCAATCCGACGCGCACGGGGGCGCTCGATGTGCTGCGTCGGATGGGCGCGCGGATCGTGGTGGAGGACGAACGGGTCGTCAACGGCGAGCCGGTCGGGACCCTGGTGGTCAGCCCTGGGGATCTGAGGGCCACCGCCATCGGCGGCGCGGAGATCCCCCGCTGTATCGACGAGCTCCCGATGCTGGCCTGCGTGGCGGCGATGGCCGCCGGGGAGACGCGCATCACCGAGGCGGGTGAGCTGCGCGTGAAGGAGAGCGACCGCATTCGCGCGGTGATCGACAACCTGCGGGCGCTGGGCGTCGAGGCGGACGAACTGCCGGATGGGATGCGGATCGTGGGGGCGCGGCGGGCCTTGTCGGGGCACGTCGTGACGCACGGGGATCACCGGTTGGCGATGGCCTTCGGTGTGCTCGGCGCTCTTCCCGGGAACGCCATCACGATCGATGATCCGGGGTGTGTGGCGGTGTCGTATCCCGCCTTCTGGCATGACCTCGCGGCGGTGGTGGCCCCTTCACCCGAATGGGCCGCCGGGCGCGCGCCGCTCGTGATCGCGATCGACGGACCGGCCGCGTCGGGCAAGAGTTCGACGGCGCAGTGGGTCGCGCAGTTGCTGCATGTCCATCACGTGGACTCGGGCGCCTTCTACCGCGCGATCACACTGCTGGCGCTGGAGTCCCAGCCATCGCCCGAGACGTGGATCGCCGAGAGCGTGCTGGCCCAGGCGGGCCGCATTACGTGGCGCCTGACCGAGCGCTCGGTCCTGCCGTTGATCGACGGGGCCGTTCGGGACGAGGAAATGCGGGGCAGTGCCGTGACGCGTCAGGTGTCGCGCGTGGCGCAGATGGCCGCGGTTCGGGATTGGGTGAACGGACAGGTGCGCGCGGCGGGTGCCGCCACGGATGTGGTCGTGGATGGACGGGACATCGGGACGGCGGTCTTCCCGACGGCAGCACTCAAGGTGTTTCTGGTTGCCGATCCGTGGGAGCGGGCCCGCCGCCGGCTGATCCAGCGTCTTGGGCACGGGCCCTCCGACCCGGAAATCGCGGCCGAAACGGAGGCGTTGGTGGCGCGCGATGCCCTCGACGCGGCGCAGAGCGCCCCGGCGCGCGATGCGATCACGATCGACACGACTACGGTGACCCAGCGGGAGCAGGTGGACCGGATCGTGGCGCTGGCCCGGGCCACCATGGAACGGCGGCACGGGGGCTGATACGCCCGTGGGGGCACTGGAGGGGACCCCCCTCCCATTGCCGGTGAGGGGGGAGGGCCCTATGTTTCTGGGTTCCTGCTGGCAATCCCTTCCACCTTCCTCTCGGCGCGGCGAGCGTGGTTCCGCGACTCGGAGATACCCACACGTATGAGCACTGAACTGAGCCCTGAGCTCGCCGCCGAGCTGGACGCCGCACTCAACGCGGACATGGACGAACTCGACGCGGAGCCGGCGCACAATAAGCTCACGGCGCGCGAAAAGCGCGACCTGCAGAAGAGCCAGCTCCGCCCCCTCGCGAACCGTCGCCCGGAACTCTACGAAGAAGACGAGTTCTCGTCCGACGAGTACGAGCGGATGCTCGAGCTGTACAACGGTACGCTCGCTTCCATCGAAGAAGGCGAAATCGTCAAGGCGCACGTCCTTGAAATTCGCGAGAACCTGGTCGTCCTCGACATCGGCTTCAAGTCCGAAGGGACGATCCCGCTCGAAGAGTTCAAGGATATGCCCGACCTCAAGGTCGGCGACGAAGTCGAAGTGCTCCTGGAGCACCTCGAGGACCAGGAAGGCTCGGTCGTCCTGTCCAAGAAGAAGGCCGACTTCATGCGTGTGTGGGAGCGCATCCGCGTGGCCTACGAGAGCGACATGCCGGTCGAAGGCACGCTCGTCAAGAAGATCAAGGGCGGCGTGGTCGTCGACCTCATGGGCGTCGATGCGTTCCTGCCGGGTTCGCAGATCGCGCTCCGTCGCGTGCCGAACATCGACGAGCTGCTCGGTCACAAGTACGAGTTCAAGATCATCAAGCTCAACAAGCGTCGCCGCAACATCGTGGTGTCGCGTCGTGTGATCCTCGAGCAGGAACGCGCCGGCAAGCGCGAGAAGCTCATGAAGGAGCTCTCGAAGGATCAGGTGCGGAAGGGCGTCGTCAAGAACATCACGGACTTCGGTGCATTCATCGATCTCGGTGGCGTGGACGGCCTGCTGCACATCACCGACATGTCGTGGGGCCGTATCTCGCATCCGAGCGAGATGGTCCAGATCGGCATGGAGCTCGAGATCAAGGTCCTGGATATCGATTGGGAGCGCGAGCGCATTTCGCTCGGCCTCAAGCAGCTCCAGAGC
>CANJOX010000101.1 GCA_947475795.1 Gemmatimonadota bacterium | reverse complement strand
TGTGCACGGTGCTGCTGTACCCCGTGACGGCGCTCGTTGCGCGCGTGTCGATGCGCCGCTTTGCGCGCGGCGTGGCACCGGCGCAACTCGTGGCGGCCGGTACGCAATCATCGCTGGCCTCGCTGCCCGCGCTCATGCACGGGGCGACGGATCATCTCGCGCTCCCCGCCTCGAGTGCCGGCTTCTCCCTGACGCTGGCGGTGTCCACCTTCAAGCTGAATCAGCCGATCTATCTGCTCTTCCAGCTCCTGTTGCTGTCGCACGTCTTCGAGGTCCCGCTCGGCGTGGAGCAGATCGGGATGTATCTGCTGGCCACGGTGGTGTTCAGCTTCAGTGTGGCCGGTATTCCCGGCGGCGGTGGCGCCCCGTCCACGCTGCCGTTGCTCGCGGCGTTTGGACTGCCCATCGAGGGGGCCATGCTCCTCGATGCCGCGAACACGATCCCCGACATTTTCATGACCGTGCTCAACGTGACCGCCGACATGAGCGTGGCGACGATACTGGCGCGGGACGCGCAGTCGGCGTCGCCGGTGCCAGACACGCTGTGAGATCCGTCTCCGAAGGAACGGACGCGCGGGCAACAGTCGCCGTGTCACGTGGCCCCCGCACGTCGCCGGAGCGCGTCGAGGCGGTGGTCGGCGGCGAGGCGGTGTGGTTCGCCGCGGACGTGGCGGTCGAGCTCCCGATGGACGCGATCGTCGCGGCGTTTCTGCTTCCCGTCTGGACCCGTGGCGGCACTCTCGTGCTGGACGGCGCGGTATCCGAGCCGCTGCGCAGCAACCTGCCGCACGTGGCCACGCTGCTGCGTGAGTGGTGGGGGGCACGCGGTCCCTTTCCCCTCGAGCTGGCCGGCGTGGAACCGCCGCGCAGCGGGGTGTTGGCGGCCACGCGGCGGGGCACGGGACTGATGTTTTCCGGTGGTGTCGACTCATTCTACTCGTTGCTGCGCGGCACCGTCGCCCCCGACGCGCTGGTGTTCGTGGATGGTTTCGATATCCCGCTGGCCGACGTCGCACGCCGCGATGCCGCGTACGCGGCTGTTCGTGAGGTGGCCGATGCGCTCGATGTGCGGGCGATCCGCGTGGCCACGAACATCCGTGACCACGCCCTCTTCCGCTCCGTCTCGTGGGATCTCACGCACGGTGGAGCCATGGCGGCGGTGGGGCACACCCTGCGGACGCACCTGAGTCACCTCGTGGTGTCGTCGTCTGATGCCTACGCTGATGACAAAGGCGGCTACGGGTCCCACTTCCGGCTCGATCCGTTGTGGTCGTCCGATCGACTGGCCATCCTGTTCGAGGGGGCGACGCACCGGCGGTCGGAGAAGCTGCTCGCCATCGCCGGTGAGCCGCTGGTCCGCCAACACCTTCGCGTCTGCTGGGAACATCGCGCGGCGGCGTTGAACTGCGGCCACTGCGAAAAGTGTATCCGCACCCAACTGACGTTGCTGGCGCACGATCAGCTCCAGCACTTCGCGACCTTTCGCGGCACGGTGGCCGATGTGACCCGTGCCGTGCGCGCGCTCGCGAAGGTGTCCAACCCCTTTACCCTGCGGGTGGAGTACGAGTCGCTGCCACTCGATCGGTTTCCGCGGGAGCTCGCCGATGCCATCCGGGCGCTGCGTCGGCGATCGTGGGCCGCACATGCCCGACGGCAGTACGGCCGGCTCAGCCTCCGCTACATCACCCGACGTCTCATGACCTTAAGGGACTCGGCGCGCTCGTGAGCGCGCTCGTCATCGCGCTCGTCGCGCGCTCGTCGCGCGAGCGCACAGCCAACAGCGCGCCGCCGTTTACCTCGACACGAAGAGCCACACGGCGCTGGCCAATCCGATCGCCGTGACGGCGTGGCGCACCCAGTGCTGCGGCACACGCTGCGCCAGCCCTGACATCAGATAGCCGCCGGCGCTCGACCCCACGGCCATCACGATCCCGATCGGCCAGTTGACGAGCCCCATCACGGCAAAGGTGATGGCCGCGATGCCGTTGAAGCAGATGCCGTTGAAGTTCTTGAGCCCGTTCATCTGGTGGATGTTCGTGAGCCCCATGAGGCCGAACACCGCCAGCATGACGATGCCCGCCCCGGCGCCGAAGTACCCGCCGTAGGTGCCCACCGCGAACTGCGCGAGCAGCATCCCCATCGTGGGATCAATCGGTCGCTCGCGAGCGCCGTCGCCCGTGGCGATGACGCGCGTGCGCAGCCACTTCATCACCGGCCCCTGCAATGCAAACAGGAGCGTCGCCCCGAACACGAGCCACGGCACGAGCGCGCGGAACTGCGCATCGGAGGTGGCGAGCAACAGCGCGGCGCCCACGGCGCCGCCGAGCACACTGGGAATGGCCAGCCGCAGCGCCCAGCGTTCCGCGCCGGCGAGTTCACGGCGGTAGCCCCAGAGGCTGGCAAACGAACCCGGCCACAGCGCCAGCGTGCTGGTCGCATTCGCCGACACGGCGGGCACGCCCAGCGCCAGCAGCGCCGGGAAGGTGAGCAACGTGCCACCCCCGGCGATCGAGTTGACGGCGCCGCTGATCGCGGAGATCGCGGCGATGGCCGCCAGCTGGGGCACGGAGGGGTTGGCGAGAAGCATCAGGGAAGGATCGCTGCTCCGCCGCAGTCCGTCACCCCTTCGGGCGGGATTCTAGCCCTGACGCAGCGCCGCGAGCGCCAGGCAGCACCACCCGGCGATGAAACAGACGCCGCCGATCGGCGTGATGGCGCCTAGCGCGCGCACCCCGGTCAGCGCCATGGCGTAGAGCGACCCCGAGAAGAGCACGGTCCCCGCCAGAAACAGCCAGCCGCTCGCGTTGGCGAGGGCCCCCGGAAAGCGCGTGACGATCCAGGCGGCGGCCAGCAGCGCCACGGCGTGGTACATCTGGTACCGCGCCCCCGTCTCGAACACCTCGAGCATGCGCGGCTCAAGTCGCGCGCGCAGCGCGTGGGCGCCGAACGCACCGGCGGCCACGCCGATCGCGCCGGAGAAGGCGCCGATGACTACAAAAAGTCGGTCCATAATGGGCAATCTAGCGGGTCAGTCTGCGCCGGTGTGGACCGGCAGCATGATGCGCGCCACCACGCCGTGCGGTGACGCCGGGCTGAGGCGGATCCACCCTCCCATCTGCGTGACGGCACCGTACACGGACGACAGGCCGAGCCCCGTCCCGGCACCGACCGGCTTCGTGGTGAAGAAGGGATCGAAGGCGCGCGCCAGCACTTCTGGACTCATAC
The DNA here is from genome assembly GCA_947475795.1 of Gemmatimonadota bacterium. Next base: position 6,609 of record CANJOX010000101.1, on the reverse strand, counting down.
CGGGGCCGTCATCGCTGACGGACAGACACAGGTACGCGCCGTCGGCGAGCCGCTCCCATTCGGACGACCCGCCGGCATGCACGTCCACCGGGGTCACCTGTACCGTGATGCGCCCGGTGGTGGGCATCGATGGATCCGGGTTCGCACTCTCCATCGCATCGCGGGCATTCACCGCCAGATTGACGAGGACCTGCTCGATCAGCGCCACGTCGCCCGTCACCACGGGGAGATCGGCGGGTATCGCCGTGGCCAGCGTGATGTGCGTCCCGAGGGCGCGCTGCAGCAGGGACACGGTGTCGCGAATGACGGCGCGCAGATCGACCGCCGTGAGTGACAGTGGCTGCTGCCGGCTGAAGGCGAGGAGGTGCCGCACGAGATCACACGCCCGGTCGGTGGCGCGCATGACTTCGGCAATCTCGAGGTGGATCTCGCCGCGGTCGTCCGACGGAGTGGGGATACGATCCTTGAGCAGTTCGAGATTGCCCACGATCACCGTGAGCAGATTGTTGAAGTCATGCGCGATCCCGCCCGCCAGTCGTCCCACCGATTCGAGGCGCTGCGCCTGACGGAGGCGCTCCTCCAGATGCAGACGTGCGGCGTCGGCGCGCAGCCGGTCGAAGGTGCCGACGCTGCGGGCGGCAATGGCGTGGGCGAGTGGGGCCGCATACTCCGGCAGCGCGCGCCCGTCGCTCCACAGCACGATCCGCGCACTGGCCCCATCGGGCACGCCGAGCGCGGCGACCACGCACCGTGGCGAGTCGGTCCGCACGAGGTCAGCGGGGACACGGTCCGTGCCCTCCACGTACACCGCACCGGCCGCGCCGGCGGTCGCCGCCGACCGCGTAACCGCGTGCAGCGTTTCCCACTGGTCGGCCACGGTCTCACGTTGCTCCCAGCACGCGCCATCGGCGCTGGCGTACTCCACAAGCTCGCGGAGGACGCCGGTGGCGAGTGACTCCACCGAATCAGCCGACTCGATCTGCCGCTGTGCGCAGCTGCGCACCGAGATGTCGCGCTGCATCGAGACCCAGTGGGTGTACCACCCGGTCTCGTCCGCCACCGGGACCACGTCGAACTCCACATCGAACGGCGTGCCGTCTTTGCGGTAGTTGGTGACGGCCACGCGGCATGACTCCCACGCGATGATGGCGGCGCGCAGCCGGTCGAGTTCCGGGCGTGCGGTGCGCGGGCCCTGCAGCAGGCGTGGCGTCCGGCCGATGACGTCGGCGGCCGAGTAGCCGCTCATCCGCTCGAACGCGCCGTTCACGTACACGATGCGCGGCCCCGGCTCATCCACCGGCTCGGCCTCGCAGATGAGCACGACGTCGTTCAGGCTGGCCAGTGCCTGCTCGATCAGCGGGAACCGCGGATCGGTCACGATTTGGGACCGATCTGGTACTCCTTCGGCGGCACCGCACCCAGCAGATGTTGCACGAAGTAATCCCAGCGGCGGCGCATCATGTAGTTCGACGCGGCGCCGAAGCCGTGCGCGGCATTCGGGATCATGACGAGGTCAAAGTCCTTGCCGGCCTTGATGAGCGCGTCGACCACGAGCCACGTGTTATCGGGCGGCACGTTGTCGTCCATCGTGCCGTGTGCCAGCATCAGCTTGCCCTTCAGGTTCTTGGCGAGGGTCTGATTGGCTTCCTTCTCGTAGTTGTCCACCGCGCCGGTTTTCGTGAGCAGGCCGTGGTACCGCTCGCCCCAATCGTCTTCGTAGTTCCGGTTGTCGTGATTGCCCGACTCCGAAATGCCGACCTTGAAGAAGTCGGGATACTGGAACATCGCCGACGCCGTGGCGAAGCCGCCGCCCGAGTGGCCCCACATGCCCGCGCGCTCCAGATCGATGAAGCGATAGCGCTCAGCCAGCTGCCGCATGCCCGCGATCTGATCGGGGAGCGTGTTGTCGCTCATGCGGCCGTAGTACGCGTCGTGAAACGACTTGGATCGCGTGGGATTCCCGGTGCCGTCGATCGCCACCACAATGAAGCCCAGCTCGGCCAGCGCCTGGTTGTCGCGCGTGGCCGCGGAGAACTGGCGGCTGCCCACGCTGCCGCCCTGCGGGCCCGGATAGATGTAGTTGATGATCGGGTACTTCTTCGTGGAGTCCAGCGTCGTCGGCGTCCACATCAGCCCGTACAGGTCCCACTTCCCGGCGCGGTCCTTCACGCTGATGCGGGTGGGGGCCTTCCAGCCGGCGGCCACGAGCTTCGAGATGTCGCCCTGCTCGAGCGTGGCGATGAGCTTGCCGGTCTTCGCGTTGCGCAGCACGGCCGTCGGCGCGAGATCGGCGCGCGACCAGCTGTCCACGACCACGGCGCCGTTGGGCGAGAGCGAGATATTGTGGTCGCCGTCTTCGGGGGTGAGGAGCGTGAGCCCCTTCCCGTTCATGCCGATGCGATAGAGATGACGGAAGTACGGATCACGCCCCGTCTCCTTGCCCGCGGCGACGAACCAGATCACGCGCGCCTTCTCGTCCACGCGCTCCACCGACAGCACCGGGCCGTCGCCGGTGGTGATCTTCGACTTCAGCGCGCCCGTGGTCAGATCGTACAAGTACAGCTGGCCCCAGTCGTCGCGCTCGGAAAACCAGATCACTTCGTTGGTGGCCGGCAGGACGCGCCAGTTGGGTCCGTTGTCGCCGCTCTCGAACTGCGTCGGCACTTCTTCGCGCAGCACGTCGCGCACATCGCCGGTGACGGCGTCGGCGAGGCGCAGCGTCGCGATCTTGTGATCGCGCGAGCTCGACACGAATGCGAGGGTGCTGCCGTCGGCGTACCACTCCACGTCGGAGAGCGCACTGCCCCCACACGCGATGTGATCGCACACCGACGAGCGATGCTGATCGGCCGGCATCTTGAAGCGCACCACCTTGGGCGACGCGGCCGACAGATCGATGATGACGCGATGGATCATCGACACCACGCTGTCGCCCGGCAGCGGATATTTCCACGCGCTCAGCTCGGGGTGACCGACCTTGGTTTTCACGAGGTACATCTCGCCGACGTTGCGCTGATCCTGCTGGAACGTAGCCAGCTTTTTCGAATCGGGCGACCAGGTGAGGATCGCACGATCGGAGTGGACCCAGCCGGCGTTGTCGGTGGCGTACCCGAAATCCTTCACGCCGTCGGTGGTGACCTGCGTTTCCGTGTTCGAAGCCACATCGCGCACCCAGAGATTCCAGTCGCGGATGAACGCGGCCTTGGATCCATCGGGCGAGAGATTTTCGGGCGGGCGTCCCGCGCGAGCACCGCCGCGGCCGTTGGCACCCGGTGCCGGTTCCGCCGGACACTGGGCGCCGACGGCGGTGCAGGCCGTCTTGCTCCCCGTGACCGGGTTCACCACCATCAGCGGCGAACTGCCATCCGGCGTGCGGACCCGGTAGGTGAAGCGGCCATCGGGGAGCCAGCTGGGCTGCACGCCCGTGCCGGACACCAGCGGCGTGGTGTTGAAGGCCAGAAACCGCTCGGCCCGGGCGTAGTCGGCAGCGGTGAGCACGCGCGACTGCGCGAGGAGCGGGGCAGCCACCAGCGGGCCCGCAAGGACGGCACGGAGAAGGGAACGGCGCATCGGCAGGATGGGTGAGGGTGCGTACCCGTGAAAATTGCCTCCGCGCCTGCCGTCAGGGAACGCCCACGGGTGAATTGGTCCCGGCAATGGCGGCCGCCGTCTTGAGGCCGACGGCCACGAACGTCAGCGTGCCATTGCAGCATGAGGCGCTGGGCTGGGTGGGTGCCCCGGCCACCCACAGATTCTCGTGATCGTGCGCGCGGCCGTTGGCGTCGACCACGCTCTGCGTCGGATCGTTCCCCATCCGGCAGCCGCCGGTGGGATGCTCCTGCCCAAGATCGTTGGCGCTGTTTTCCATACGCAGGATTTCGCCGCCCCCGGACCGCGCCATGCGCCGGAACAGCTCGCGCAGCTGCTCCTCCTGCCACTCCTTCAGCGCGGCGCTTTCGGGCGCGTCCTTGAACGACACGCGCGGCATCGGATCGCCGAAGCGGTTGGTCCGTGCGACATCGAGCGCCAGCGCGCTCTCCTTGTCGGGGATCACGTCGTAGTAGCCGCGTACGCGCGCCGTGGCGCCCTTGGCCCGGGTCTGCCAGTCGTTCAGCAAGGCATCGCCGAACTGCAGCGCGCCGTCGTCGCCGCGCAGCCGCGGCTCGCGCCCCACGCTCGACTCCCAGATGCGCAGGTCGTGCCGCAAATAGCGCGCCGACCGGGGCACGCGCATGAACTGCTTGGACACCAGCGAATGCTGCACGTTGATGCCGGGGAATAACTCGAGCGGCAGTCGCAGGTACGCGTTCACGTTGCGGTGCCCCGCGAGATACTTACCCACCAACCCGCTGCGGTTGGCTAGCCCGTTGGGGAAGGCGCTGCTCTTCGACAGCAGCAACAGGTGCGGCGACCACACGAACCCTGCCGCCAACACGAACGTCCCGCCTTCAATGGTGACCGCGTCGCCGGCGGCATCCGTCCGGTTGCCGGTGGCGCGGGTGATGCGCCCTGTGGCGGGATCGGCCTCGAGGCGGCGCACCAGCGTATCGGTGAGCAGCGTGACGCGCTTGCGCGCGACCAGCGCATCCCACGTGAAGTCGGGGGAATACTTGGCGCCGGTGGGACACACCGGATAGCAGGTGTCGCAGCGCTGGCACTGCGCGCGCCCGTCGTGCGCGATGGAATTCTTCGCGCTGGGGGTGCTCCATGTGGCGATCCCCGCGCCCGTCGCCCACTGCTGCAGCTGCGCGAGGTTGTAGTTGATGGGCAGCGGCGGCAGCGGATACGGCTTGCCGCGCGGATCGAGCGCCACCGGCCCCTGCTCGCCGGCCACGCCCATGCGCTCTTCCGCTTCCTGGTAGAACGGATCGAGATCGTCGTAGCGGAACGGCCAGTCGGTGCCCACGCCGTACTGTGAGCGCAACGTAAAATCTTCCGGCGAGTAGCGTGGCGAGACGCCACCCCAGTGCATCGCGAGGCCGCCCACGTTCATGCTGGGCGAGAACCCCCACGTGGTGCCGGTCGCGTTCTGGTCGTCCAGGTGATCCTGCTTCCACGGGCTCTCCCCGTAGCCCTTCCAGCGCTCGCGCGCGCGCACCCGGTCGGCCAGCGGTGTCGTGTGCTTGCCCGCTTCGATCACGAGGATGGACTTCGTGGTCTTCTCGGCCAGTGACGCGGCCATGAGCGCGGCCGTGATGCCGCTACCCACGATGACGATGTCGGCGCTGTGCGTGATCATGTGCGGGCTCCCGCGGTGGTGGGTGACACGACCGGCAGCGGCTTCCGGGTGGCGTCGCCCAGGGTGCGGCACACGCCGGGGCTGACCCGCACGCCAAGGGCACGGTCCCACGCGTCGGGGCCCGATGACCAATGGGCGAGGAGGGCGATGGCGATGTGGTCGGCGTCGAGCGGCGCCGGCAATCGGTCACCGCCGTGGCTGCGTAGCGCCGCCTGCAGCACCTCGGTGCGGCGCTCTGCCGGCAGCGCGCCGAACCCCGTGTTGCCGAGCCGCTGCGCGAGCAGGTCGAGGGCGGCCAGCTGCGCGCGCCACGCCGGCGAGGGATCGGCGGGGAGATAGCGGATGTCGGCGTAGCCGTAGCCGTGCATCTCTTCGGCCACCGGCTCGTACCCATCGGCCCACGCCACGAAGGCGTCGGTGGCCGCGCGGATAGCCGGTGCGCCGATCGACGCCGGCAGGACCGTGGTGGCGAGTGCATCGAGCAGCGTCCGGTCAAACCCGCGCACGCGCTCCATCCCCTGGTCCTGCCCGGTCGCGTTGCCGGCGGTGGGATCCTTGACGGCACAGGCGGTGGCCACCGTCCCGACGGCCGCGACCCCCGCGCCCAGCGTGCCGGCGGTTTTCAGAAACGTACGACGCGTGGTCATCGGCGGGCTCCTGTGCCATCGTTGCGGTAGACCTGTCCGGCTTTCATCACGAACGACACGCGCTGTGACGCTTCGATCTGCGTGGACGGATCGCCGTCGGTGGCGATGAGGTCGGCGGCGTAGCCGACGGCCACCCGTCCGATCTCCTGCCCGAGGCCGAGCGACTCCGCGGCGCGGCTGGTGGCACTCACGAGGGCATCCATCGCCGGCTGACCCCCCCGCCGGACGCGACACACCAGTTCTTCAGCATTGCGCCCGTGCGCGCCGGCCACGGCGTCGGTGCCGAACACCAGCTTGAGCGTGGGCGTCGCGGCGGCGAGGCCGATGCCTTTCTCGGCCAGCGGAATCGCCTGCTCCATCGATGCAAAGCCCGCCGCGTTGTAATTGCCGATCCCCTCGAACCACGGCTTGTTGTCGAGGTAGTTGTGGAACACGAGCCCGCACTGCGGATCGAAGAAGGTCCCGCGCTGCGTGAGCAGCGCACGCGTGGCGTCGTCGGCAAAGACGCCGTGCTCGACCTGCGTGCATCCCGCCCGAGCCGCGCGCTGCACGGCATCGGCCGAATGTGCATGCACCACCGAGCGGAGCCCCTGCGCTTTGGACTCGCCGCAGGTCGCGTCGAGCTGTTCCGGTGTCATCGTGGCTTCGCCGCCGTCACGGATTGATTTGGACGCGAAAATCTTGATCACGTCGGCGCCACGCGCCTTGAAGCGCCGCACCGCG
>CANJOX010000100.1 GCA_947475795.1 Gemmatimonadota bacterium | reverse complement strand
GGCGACGGACCGCTGCGGGAATCCCTGGTGCAGCAGGCGCAGCGCCACGGCATCGCACACCGCGTGCACTTCACCGGCCTGCGCGCGCAGGCGAGTCGCTACCTGACCGCCTTCGATGTGCTCGCGCTCACGTCGCGCACCGAGGGGACACCGATGGTGCTGCTGGAAGCGATGTGGGCGGGTGTACCGATCGTGGCGACGGCGGTGGGTGGCGTGCCCGATGTGCTGGGCGCGGACGACGCCCTACTCTGCCCCGAAGGAGATGCCGCCGCCATCGCCGCCGCCATCGGCCGCCTGGGCACCGACACCGCACGGTGCGCCACGCTGGCGCGACGCGCCCGCGCGCGCGTGGCTGCGGTGTTCGGTCCCGACGACTGGCTCGCGGCTCACGAAACGCTGTATCGGCGCTTCGTGCGCGCCGAATAGTCGTCCTGCTGATCCGGTCGCGTCGGCCCCACGCCGAAATACTGGCTCTCCGGCCGCCAAAAATACCAACCACTCACCGCCGCTGCCGGATACATCGCGAAGCTTTCGGTCAGCGTGATCCCGGCCCGCGCCGGCACGTCGAGTAACTCGAAGAGGGTGCCCTTCTCCGCGTGATCCGGACAGGCCGGATACCCAGGCGCCGGCCGGATCCCCTGATAGTGCTCCTTGATGAGCCCCTCGTTATCGAGTGACTCCGCGGCGGCATAGCCCCAGAACTCGCGGCGCACCCGCTCGTGCAGATGCTCCGCGAATGCCTCGGCCAGCCGGTCGGCGAGCGCCTGCACCAAGATCGCGCTGTAATCGTCATGCGCGGCGCGATACTCGGCCGCCAACGCCTCCACACCATGACCCGTCGTCACGGCGAAGGCCCCGACGTAATCCATCACACCGCTGTCGCGTTGTGCCACGAAGTCGGCCAGACAGTGGTTGGGGCGCCCGTCTCCCTTTTTGTCGAGCTGCTGCCGGAGCATGTGCAACGTGGCCACGGTGCTGGCACCGGTCGCATCGGCATACAGTGCGATGTCGTCGCCCACCGCGTTGGCGGGCCAGAACCCAAACACCGCGCGCGCCTCGATCCGTCCTTCACGAATCATGCGGTCCAGCATCTCGCGCGCGTCGGCATACAGGGTGCGTGCGGTCTCACCGACCACGGCGTCATCGAGAATGGCCGGATAACGACCCGCCAGCTCCCAGGTTTGAAAGAAGGGCGTCCAGTCGATGTACGGCACCAGATCGGCGAGCGGATACGCGGTGAGGGTGCGCGCGCCGGTAAAGGTGGGTACCGGCACGGGCACCGTCAGGTCGATCGGTGCCTTGTTGGCGCGCGCCACCTCGATCGGCACCAGGCGCTCCGCCCCACCGCGCGCCGCGCGCGCAACCCGGATATGCTCGTACTCCGCCCGCACATCGGCCGCAAACGCCGCCTTGCGCTCGTCGCTCAGCAGCGAGCTGGTCACCCCCACGGCGCGCGACGCGTCGAGCACATGCACCACCGGTCCGCTGTAGCTGGGCTCGATCTTGAGCGCCGTGTGCGCCTTGCTGGTGGTGGCGCCGCCGATGAGCAGTGGAATGTGCAGTCCACGCCGCTCCATTTCACTGGCTACGAACGTCATCTCTTCCAGTGACGGCGTGATCAGCCCCGAGAGCCCGATCACATCGGCGTTCACCTCGATGGCTTTGTCGATGATGCTCGCACAGGGCACCATCACCCCCATGTCGATCACCTCGTAGCCGTTACACTGCAGCACGACACCCACGATGTTCTTGCCGATATCGTGCACGTCGCCCTTCACGGTGGCCATGAGCACCCGCCCCGCGGGCTTGCTGTCCACGGTCTTCAGCGCTTCGATGAACGGGATGAGATGCGCCACGGCCTTCTTCATCACGCGGGCGCTCTTGACCACCTGCGGCAGGAACAGCTTCCCTTCGCCGAACAGATCGCCCACCACGTTCATACCGCGCATCAGCGCCCCCTCGATCACCTCGATGGGGTGCGAGGCCGCCTGCCGCGCTTCCTCGGTGTCCTGCACCACGAAGGCATCGAGCCCACGCACGAGCGCATGCGCGAGACGGTCGTCCACCGGCAGGGTGCGCCACGCGAGATCTTCGCTGGCTTTCGCGGCGCGCCCCTTGGCCTGATCGGCCACCTCGAGCAGACGCTCCGTGGCGTCGTCGCGTCGCGCGAGCACCACGTCTTCCACCCGTTCACGCAGATCGGCGGGAATGTCTTCGTAGGGGATGAGCTGGCCCGCGTTCACGATGCCCATGTCCATGCCCGCGCGCACGGCGTGGTACAGGAACACGGCGTGCATCGCCTCGCGCAGCGGATTGTTGCCGCGGAACGAGAAGCTCACGTTGCTGACGCCGCCGGACACCAGCGCCTGCGGGAGCGTCCGCTTGATCTCGCGGGTGGCCTCGAAGTAGTCGACGGCGTACCGCGCGTGTTCTTCGATGCCCGTGCCGATGGCGAAGATGTTGGGATCGAAGATGATGTCCTGCGGCGGAAAGCCCACCTGCTCGGTCAGGATCTTGTACGCGCGCGTACAGATCTCAACTTTCCGGGCGGCGGTGTCGGCCTGGCCCTGCTCGTCGAAAGCCATGACGATCACGGCGGCGCCGTAGCGGCGCACCAGCTGTGCCTGCCGCAGGAACTCCGCTTCGCCTTCCTTGAGCGAGATGGAGTTCACCACGCCCTTGCCCTGCAGGCACTTGAGTCCGGCCTCGATCACGCTCCACTTGCTGGAGTCCACCATGATCGGCACACGCGAGATGTCGGGCTCGCTCGCCACGAGGTTAAGGAACGTGACCATGGCGTGTTCGGCGTCCAGCAGCCCCTCGTCCATGTTCACGTCGATCAACTGCGCGCCGCTCTCTACCTGCTGGCGGGCCACCACCAGCGCCTCGCTGTAGTTCCCCTCGAGAATCAGCTTCGCGAACCGGGCGCTGCCGGTCACGTTCGTGCGCTCGCCCACGTTCACGAAATTCGTGGCGGGGCCGATCGTCATGGGCTCGAGCCCGGACAGGCGCAGCTGCGGGGCCAGCGTAGGAATGCGGCGCGGTGCGACGCCCGCCACGGCCTTGGCAATCGCGGCAATGTGCGCCGGTGTGGTGCCGCAGCAGCCGCCCACGATGTTCAGCAGTCCGCTGCGCGCCCACTCGCCGATCTGCGCCCCCATGGTCTCGGGCGATTCGTCGTACCCGCCAAACGCGTTCGGCAGGCCGGCGTTGGGGTGCGCACTCACATGCGTGTCGGCCACGCGCGACAGCTCCTGCACATAGGCGCGCAGCTGATCGGCGCCGAGGGCGCAGTTGAGGCCGATCGAGATGGGGCGGATGTGCGCCATCGAGGTCCAGAAGGCCTCGGTGGTCTGCCCGGAGAGCGTGCGGCCGCTGGCGTCGGTAATGGTGCCCGAGATCATCACGGGCACGCGGGTGCCGCTCTGCTCGAAGTGCTGTTCGATCGCGAACAGCGCGGCCTTCGCGTTCAGCGTGTCGAAGATGGTTTCCACCAACAGCACATCGGCCCCGCCGTCCAGCAGGCCGCGGGTGGCCTCGGCGTAGGCGGCCACCAGCTGGTCGAACGTCACATTGCGGGCGCCGGGGTTCTCCACCTCGGGGGACAGCGACGCCGTGCGGTTGGTGGGGCCCAGCACGCCGGCCACGAAGCGCGGCCGGCTGGGGTCACGCGCTTCGGCCGCGTCGGCCACGCGGCGGGCCAGCGCCGCCCCGGCCACGTTCAGTTCGTACGCAATGGACTCCATGGCGTAGTCGGCCATGGAGATCGTATTCGCGTTGAACGTGTTCGTCTCGAGGATGTCGGCGCCCGCCTCGAGGTACTTGGCGTGAATGGCCCCCACGATCTCCGGCTGCGTGAGAACGAGGAGGTCGTTGTTCCCTTTGAGATCCCGCGGCCAGTCGGCAAAGCGCGTACCCCGGTACTCGGCCTCGCCGAGCCGGTACTCCTGCAACATGGTGCCCATGCCGCCGTCGAGTAGCAGGATACGCTCGGCGAGGAGGGCGGGGAGCGTGGAGGCACGATTCGATGGGCCAGCGGCGGACTGTGACATAGTTTATAAAATATCTATGTCCAACGCCGCCGAGCACCCGATGGAGTTATTGCCGCAGCCCGGCCCTCGCGCCGCCCAACTCACTCGCCTCCTCGACCCCGAGCAGGTGGTGGTGTTCGACGGTGCGATGGGCACCATGCTGTACGCCCGCGGGGTGTTTATCAACCAGTGCTACGACGAGCTGGTGCTGCGCGCCCCCGATCTGGTGCGGGAGATCCATGCGGCGTACGTGAAGGCCGGCGCCGAGGTGCTGGAGACCAACACGTTCGGGGCGAACCGGCTCAAGCTCACGCAGTACGGGCTCGAGGGGCAGGTGAGCGCGATCAATCGGCGGGCGGCAGAGCTGGCGCGCGACGCGGCGGGCGAGCAGCGGCTCGTGGCCGGCGCGGTGGGACCGCTCGGCGTGCGCCTGGAGCCGTACGGCGCCTTGGGCCGCGACGAAGCGCAGGCGCTGTTCGTGGAGCAGATGACGGCGCTCAAGGCCGGTGGCGCCGACTGCTTCCTGCTGGAGACCTTCGCCGACCTCGAGGAGCTGGAGCAGGCCATTCTCGCGGCACGGGCGGTGGATGCCGCCATGCCGGTCATTGCGCAGGCCACCGTAGGCCCTGACCTGCGGACGGCGTACGGTGCCAGCCCCGAGGACATCGCGCGCGTGCTCGACAAGTGGGGGGTCGACGTGATCGGCCTCAACTGCTCGGTGGGCCCGCAGACCATTCTCGAGGCCGTTGAGCGGATGACGGCGGTGACCACCCGGAAGTTGTCGGCGCAGCCCAACGCCGGCATGCCCCGCGACGTGGGGGGCCGCTCCATGTACATGGCCAGCCCCGAGTACATGGCCACCTACGCGCGGCATCTGGTGCAGGCGGGGGCCAAGATTGTCGGTGGCTGTTGCGGCACTACGCCCGAGCACATCAAGGCCATGGTGGAAGGGGTGCGACCGCTGGCGCCCCGCACCCGCGTCACGCTGGGCAACGACCGCAGTGCCACCGCATCAGTGGCAGCAGATGCCCCAGCGGGGCGCGAGCCGACTCCGCTTGCAGTGCGTTCGCGCTTCGGCGCCAAGCTGGCGGCGGGACAGTTCGTCACCTCGGTGGAGATCGTGCCGCCCCGTGGCGTGGATACGGCGCGCCTCGAGACCGATGCAGCGGCGCTGCATGCGGCGGGGGTGGATGCCATCAACGTCCCCGACGGGCCACGGGCCCAGAGCCGCATGGGCGCGATCGCCACCAGTCTGATCATCGAGCGCCACGGCATCGAGGCAGTCACGCACTACTGCTGCCGGGACCGCAATCTGCTGGGGATGCTCAGCGACCTGCTGGGGGCGTCGGCGCTCGGGCTGCGGAACATGCTGCTGATCACGGGCGATCCGCCCAAAATGGGGCCGTATCCAGACGCGACGGCGGTGTTTGACATCGACGCGATCGGCCTGACCAATCTCGTGAGCAAGCTCAACCGCGGGCTCGACCCCGGCAACAACCCGATCGGGGAACCCACCAGGTTCGTGATCGGCGTTGGGGTCAATCCGGTGGCGCTGGATCCAGCGCACGAGCTGCGGCGCTTTCACTGGAAGGTCGAGGCCGGTGCGGAATACGCCATCACGCAGCCCGTATTCGATCCAGCGCAGCTGGAGGCGTTTCTGGACAGCATCGAAGACGTCCGGATTCCGGTCATCGCCGGCATCTGGCCCTTGGTCTCGGCGCGGAATGCGGAGTTCCTGGCCAACGAAGTGCCGGGGGTCACCGTGCCGCCCGAGGTGTTGCAGCGGATGCGCCGGGCGAGCGACATGAGCAAGGAGCACGCGCTGGCCGAGGGGATCGCGATTGCGCGGGAGAGCCTCGAGCGGGTGCGGGGGGCCGTGCAAGGGGTCCAGGTGAGCGCGCCGTTCGGGAAGATCGAGCTGGCGCTGGAGGTGTTTGGGGGGTGAGCAGAGGCGAAGACTTCTCACACGGCTGTTGCATCGGCGCACGTGGGGTGCTGTATGCTCGCTACACACCGATCAATTTGTGTCACGCGGTGGAAAACAGCTAAAGTATTTCGCAACAACGCTTTAAATACTTTTGCAAACCAACGGGGCACTTTGGCCGTCCCGGCACGATCCATGCTGTAGAGCGTGACGTTCAGTCTAGTGCCAGTCCAAATTCATCCGGAGACACCCAATGCGCGTTTCATCGCTCGCCCTGACGGCTCTGCTGACGGCTCTGCCGGCCAGCGGACTGCAGGCCCAATATTTTTCGCCGGCAACCACACCGGGAGAGTCGGGATCGCCGTTCTGGGACGTCACCTCAGATGACAACGGTCGCGGCTGCAACATCGGCTACGTGCTGGGCGGCCAGCAAGTTGCCAATGGGTGTAATGACATCCAGTTGCGGAGCGGATATGTGGCGCCGTTCGCGGCCAACCTGTCTGGTGCGAGCTTTGCGCACGCCTGGGGCGACGTGAACAGCACGGTCGGCTTCGCCTTCTACGGCGGCGCCGGTACCACGGTGACGTATTGGGGCGGCATCGCCGGTGCCGATCCGCTTCGCCCGCTCTTCCTGCGCAACCTGAACACCAGCGCCATTGTGTGGCAGTTCGGCGATGTGGCTGACGATCTGGTCAACAACATCGGCCGGTCCTACACGCTCACGGGCGACACGTACTTCGACATCGGGATCGGCACGTACGATCCGTTCTCGAACACGCCGAACTACTACTCGTGGACGTCCAGCCTGCGCAGCCAGTTCGCCGGATTTGCCGGCGGTGCGGTCAACGGCGGGTCGGCAGCGTGCGGGGCGTCGGGTTGCTGGGTGGGCGCCGAAGACATCGCCCGCGGCTCGAGTGACTACGACTACAACGATGGCGTCCTTCAGGTTCAGGGTGGCTCGCTCACCGTGCCGGAACCGGCAGCGGTCCTGCTGCTGGCGACCGGCTTCGCCGGGCTCGTGGCGGCGCGGCGCAAGAAGATCAGCTAACAACCGTCGCTGCGACGATGAAAGAGGGCCCCGCTCAGTGAGCGGGGCCCTCTTTCATCGTCGCGACCCCAGATATTTCTGATGCGGAACTCACGGTACACTACCCCAGCAGCATCCGGGCCACTCCCCCAGGACGCTCGTCGTAGGCAAACCGGGGCAGCGCGAAGACCTGTTCCATCTCCGCCGGTTCCTTCCCGCGGTATCTCACCAACGCCGGGATCGAGGTGAGCGCGGCCTGAGCCCCAGCCTCACGCACCAACGCGCGCTCCCTCGCCCCGAAGTCACCGGACAGTCCGTTGGGATAACAAAACACCTCCGAGGGGCGCGCCAGATTGGACCGCACCTGACGCACCGACTCGACGACCTCGTGGGCGGCCTGCATATCATCGCACCGACTGAGAATGGGGTGGGTCATGCTGTGCGCCCCAAACCGGACCCCCACGCGTTCCGCCGACCGGAGTTGCTCCCAGGTGAGCGTGGCGTACTCCGGTGGGGCGTGCTCGGGTACCGGAACGTCCGCGAGCTGCGACAGTTGATCGATGAACTCCGCCAGCGACCGCGGGGACTCCCGCTTGAGCCGTTCCCCAAGGCGCCGTTGGACAGAGTGCCGATCCAGAGCGGTCGCCCACTCTAATGCGTAGGGGGTCCCGCCCAGCTCCGTGGGAATCGACGACGACTTTGCATGGCGCAGAATCCAATCGATCTGATCCCACCAGTACCACCGATGCCGTGCGACCACATCCGGCACCACAAACCCGGTCACGGGACAGTCAAACTCGGCGAAGATAGGGGCAGCCACCTCCATTAGATCCGCGTAGCCGTCATCAATCGTGAAGGCCACGGAAATACGCGACGAACCCGAAGACGCGACGCCGTCACGTCGCCCGCGCGCCACGTCATCCACATCCACCAGCGCCACGCCACCCTGCCGCAGGCCGGCAAGCAGCCGCCTGAGCGCCTGCGGATCATGCCCCTCTTCTGTACTCCCGTGCCGCTGAAAACGGTGCAGCATCAGGATGGCGCACCGATGCCCACCGATGCGGCTCAACAGTTGACTGAACCACGGCCGGGCCATCAGGTCGAGCGTCGAACTCTTCAGCAGACGCCTCATGCACCGCGCCGTTGGTGCATCATCAAGCCCGATGTCGCGGTGAAAAGACGCATCTGCCGTTGGAGTCGAAGGGAGGTATCGCGGACGGCACGGGCCACCGTGAAAAATGTACGGCGCGCCCCTGGGCGGTAGAGCGTGAGCAGCGCCAGACGGCGCTGGCTATTGGCCAGCGATGTCTTGTAGCGTCCCGCGCCCGGACCCGACGTCAGGAAATCGTACTCGGCATGCCCCTCGCCGAGATTGTGCATAATGGCCAGATGATGGACGACCATGCCCGGTTTAAGGTGACGGTCGTCCTCGTAGCGCAGCCCGGATTGATAGAAATTGACCCGGCCGTTGGCGACCAGATTGTACAACACACCGATCGTCTCGCCCGCGACACGCACCCGCAGCAACTGCGCATTCCCCGTGGTGACCCCCGCGCGTACGAACGCTGTGTGGAATTGACGGCGGAGGGGGCTGGCGAAACCACCGCCCCCGCCGCGCGCGTGCCAGCGCGCGTCGTGCAGCGCGATCAATTCTGTCAGCATCTGTTCCGCGTCGTCGGCCGTTTGCGCCGTCTCGAGCACGATCTCTCCCCGGCGGCGGTACATGGCCAGACTGCGCCGAAGCTGCTGCCGGGTGTTGGGACTCACAACACGGAGATGGTCCCCGCCGTCGGCGCGGAGTCGATCGAGATCCACATACGGCGCCTCTCGCCATTCGGTGTCGGGGATCCAGCCGTCAAATGCCTCGATCAATCGACGCACCTCGGCCTCCCCCATGCCCGCCGCCCGGAATTCATCGGTGCCCTGGTCGGTCACGCATCGGGCCAGCGCATTGGCCACCGTGCCCTCCTGTCCCGCCACCGACAGGACTGCATTGTGCTGGACGACCACGCTGTCGGCCGCGGGTTCGCCGTCCGTGTTGAGGTGCAGACGGGAATGGGCCAACATCGCATGACGGCGCACGGTCCGCGTCAGCAATCCCGTACCAATCGCCGCGCCGTCCGGATCGCGTACGATGAACTGGTGCGGATCCAGACGAGGGCCAAATACCTCGACCCACGTCTTGGCCCAGAGCGGCGCCAGGTACGGTCCGGCATCGGGCATCCGCTGGTACACCGCATTCCACACGTCCGCGGCCGGGGCCCAGCCGCGGTCACGCAGGGGAATCACATGGCAGGTCACATCCGGCACGTTATGCCAGAACGAGCGCGGGCGCTACCAACCACCCACGCGGAAGATCATGACCGGTACCGTGCGTGCCATGATGCACAGATCGGTCCACAGCGACTGCCGGCGCATATACTGGATGTCGAAATTGACCTTGCGACGCACGTCATCGATGTTGCGGTCGTACGGGTTGGACACCTGCGCCAGCCCGGTGATACCGGGCTTCACCCGCTGCCGCACCGGGTACTCGTCGATCTGCTCGCGCAGACGCACAAAAATGCTGGGGCGCTCCGGTCGCGGGCCTACGATATTCATGTCGCCGCGGAGCACATTGATCAGTTGCGGCAGTTCGTCGATCCGCGAGCGGCGCATGAACTGACCGACACCCGTCACCCGGTCGTCATCCTGTGTGGCCCAGACGGCATGCCCGTTGATTTCGGCGTCCACGCGCATGGAACGGAACTTGAGAATCGTGAACTGACTTCCACCAAGATCTTCACGGCGACGCTCATTCAGCGCCCACGTCCGGTTCCAACGGCGATCGATACCCACCCGGATCTGCGTGTACAGCACGGGGCCGCGCGAAGTGAGCTTGACGAGCAT
>CANJOX010000099.1 GCA_947475795.1 Gemmatimonadota bacterium | reverse complement strand
GGCCGCCGCCGCTGGGGCCGCCGGCGGGGCCGCGGGCGGTGCGGCGGGCGGGGTCGCGCCGGCGGCCTGGGCCGCGAGCGGCTGGGCGGCGAGAGCGAGCGCGGTCGCGAACGCGGCCGCGAGCGCCGTGCAGACAACGCGACGTGTGGGATTCATGATCGTGGACATTGATGGCTGGGGCGTCAACGGAGGCGGACGGTGTTCGGTCCGGCGGCAATGCCGTCGAGCCGACGTGTGGGATCGATGCGCACGCCGACCGGTGCTCCGATGGCGGCGGTGTTGGTGGCGATGCCGGTGAAGACCAGACGGACCGGTCCATCCTGCCAGATCGCCGTGACTTTGGTGCCGCTGGTGACGACCGGCGGCGGCGAGACTGCCGGCGCGCGCAGGACTTCGCCGGCGGCGATGTGGCGGTGTGCCACCCAGCCCGGCAGTGCGCGGGTGGTGTCGGGTGCGATGGTGGTCCAGCGCCAGACGATCGTGGTATCCACGGTCGCGATGTCGCCCGCCTCCAGCGTGTCGCCGCGCGTGATGGCGCGCGCCGCGACGGACACCGAGACCGTGCGCACCTGCGCCGCGAGTCCGGGGGCGGTCACGGCGAGCACGCCGAACGCGACGAGCAGTCGCAGCATCACGGGCGTCATGCGCGTGGCTATCGGGTGATGTTGTTGGCGATCTGACCCATCTCGTCGGCCGTCTTGATGGCTTTCGAGTTGATCTCGTAGGCGCGCATGGCGGCGATCATCTCGACCATTTCGGTCACGATTTCGACGTTGCTCCCTTCGAGGCTCCCCTGCTGCAGGCGTCCCATCCCTTCGTCGTTGGGAAAGCCGATGACCGGCTGGCCGGAGGCGGCGGTGGGCGCGAGCAAGTTCTGGCCCAGGGACATGAGTCCCGATGGGTTGGCAAAGCGGGCGATCTCGATGCGTCCGAGCTCGGTGGGCTGGATGTCGTTGCCGCGCCGCACGGAGACGATGCCGGTGTTCGAGATCGTCAGCTCGGCGGCGTCGATCGGAATCGAGATCGGCGGCTGCAGTCCGTACCCGGAGCTCGTGACCAGCTGCCCTTGATCGGAGATCTGGAAGCTGCCGTCGCGCGAGTAGGCGGTTTCGCCGTTGGGCATCTGGATCTGGAAGAACCCTTCGCCCTCGATCGCGATGTCGAGATTGCGGTTGGTCTGCTCGAGCGGCCCTTGCTGATGCATCCGCTGCACGCCGGCCAGTCGCGTCCCTCGTCCGACCTGAATGGCGGCGGTGGTATCGGTAGCCGTCTGGCCGAGCACGGCCTGATCCTGCACCGTCTGATAGAGCAGATCTTCAAAGTGCGCGCGGCTCTTCTTGAAGCCGGGCGTGTTCACGTTGGCCAGATTGTTGGCGATGACTTCGGTGCGAGTCTGTTGCGCCATCATGCCGCTGGCGGCGGCGCGCAGTGCCGGATCCATGTCGTATTCTCCTTAGACGGGCTTGGCGAGGTCGTTCACGGCGATCCCGCGCACCGCGTCGATGGTGGACAGCGTTTTTTGCGCGGCACCGTAGCGATGCAACACCGCGAGCATGTCGGTCATCGCCGACATCGTGTTCACGTTTGATTCTTCCAGAAATCCCTGCTTCACCGAGCGTTCGGCCGGGGGAATGGCCTGGCGGCTGGCGTCGGGCACGAACTGGGTGCCGCCCTCGTGCTGGAGCTGCGTGCCGGGGGCGACGCGCTCGAGGCGCAGCCGTTGAACGGCGTGGTTGTTCACCTTGACCATGCCATCGGCGCCGATCTCGACGGTGCCCTGCGGCAGCACGATCGGGCCGCTCTCTCCCATGACGGGGTTGCCGCGCTCGTCCACCAGTTGGCGACCGGCATCGAGCCGGAAGCTGCCGTTGCGGACGAAGCGTTCGCCGTTGGGGGTCTGGGTCACGAAGAAGCCATCCCCCTCGACGGCGAGATCGAGACTGTTGTGCGTCTCGGTCAGGTTGCCGGCGGAGAGGTCGAGGGCCGTATCGGTTTTGGCGAGCTGGTTGTCCATGAGCCGCGAGAACGCCGTTTCCGCTTTGAAGCCGCGGGTGGAGGCGTTCGCGAGGTTGTTGGCGAGCACCTGCTGCTTCCGCTCCAGCATCTGCATGGCGGCGGCGGCACTGCTCATTCCGTTGGTTCGGACGGGTCCGGGCATAGTCGTGGTCGGGAAAGAGGACACGGATACACCAGGGGAAAAAGCAACGGTCGGGCCACAAATGGCCCGACCGGAGAAATTTTCATAAGTTGTTGTGCTGCTTCGCTTTGCGGGGTGCTGCGGGATGCCGGGTCGGCAGTCCGGGGAACCCGGAGGTCGGCAATTCGTGCCGTTGTGGCCAGGATGGCGGCCCGGCATCGGCGGGAGTTGCCGCCGACGGCCCGGCTAGACCGTGGTGGGCACCGCGCCGCCGGCGAGCCGGAGCAGCATCGAGACGGCGTCGAACGACAGGCCGGTTTTCCGGGCGATTTCGGACGGGTCAGCCCCGGCAGCGGCCAGCGCCGCCACGGCGCGCGGGGTCCGCGTGTTGCGGCCACCGCCGAGCTTGATGGTGGGCGCCGCTGTCTGGCGCGGCGTCCGCGGGGTCCGGGCGGGGCGCTGCCGCAGGGCACGCCGCACCAGCCGGGCCGCGAAGAACAGCGCGGCGACCAGGGCCAGCGCGCCGATTCCCAGCAGGCGCTGCGTCGGGGAGACGGCCGGCGACACGACCACGGCGCCGACGAGCAGGCCGATGACCGTGACGCCGACGCCCACGGCGAGCATCTGCAGCGACTCGCGCATCATTGCGCCGCCCTTCATTCCGCGTCGCCGCGGAGCGGGGTGAGCTCGACGCGCAGCTTGCCCAGCGCCTTGGAGCGGATCTGCGAGACGCGCGACTCCGTGAGCTCGAGCACCTTGGCGATCTCGTGCAGCTTGAGCTCCTCGAAGTAGTACAGCGACAGCACCACGCGTTCCTGCTCCTTGAGGTGCTGGAGGGCCGCCTTGAGGTGCGTGACCTCCTGCTCGTGCGTGAGACTGTCGTCGACACTGCTCTCGCCGTCATTGGAGAGCATGTCGGCCGGTACCGGCGCCGAGTTTTCGCGGTCGCCCGGCGCGCGGTCGAGCGGCACATGGTGCGCGCCTTCCACGTCGGCCTGCCACCGCCAGAGCGTGTCCATGTCCACGTTCAACGACTCGGCCAGCTCCCGATCTTCCGGCGCCCGGCCATGCGTGCGCTGGAACGCTTCGCGGGCGGCGCTGATCTCGCGCGTCTTGCGGCGGATGCTGCGCGGCACGTGGTCCTGCTTGCGGAGCTCGTCGAGAATGGCGCCACGGATGCGCGGGGCCGCAAACGTGCTGAAGGCGAGTCCGCGGGAGGCATCGAAGCCTTCCAGCGCCGCCATGAGGCCGATCGTGCCGGCGCTCACCAGCTCGTCGAAATCGGCGCGCACCGAGAGGGTGCGGGAGATCTGTCGCGCGACGTGATGCACCAGGCCGAGGTGCTCCTCGAGCAGACGGTCACGCGCCGTTTCGTTGCCGGCGTGATACGACTGCCAGAGTTTCGCGTTCATGCTGGCGGGTCCTTGAGGAGAAGCGAGTGACACGGTCAGGCACCAGATCGGGAGAGTGAAGCAGCGGCCAGCGCGCGCATCACGACATCGTGAGCTGCAATCGCTGCCGGCGAACCGGCGGCCGCGTCTGGAAATGGCATGCCCGCGCGGAGCGCGGTGTCGAGCGTCGGATCGTTGGGAATTGCGCCGGACAGGCGCAGTGATATTCCAAGAAACTGACGGGCACCGGCGTCGATGGCGTCGAAGCAGCGAGCGGCTTCGCTCCCTTCAAGCCGATTGACGAGTACGTCCATCGGAAGGGCACCATGACGGCTGTGCACCGCCTTACAGAGGGCGTACGCGGCGGCCAACCCGACCGGATCGCTTCCTGATGATACGGTGACGAGCCGTTCGTCGGCATGGGGCGAAATGGCCGCCATGACCGTGTCGATCCGCGACCCGCAGTCGACCACCACCAGATCCATGCCCTCGGCCAGCCCGCTCAGGCGGCGCATGCAGGCGCGCCGCTCCGCGGCCGACAGCGGCAGGCTGTCGTCAGAGCCTCGCGGGGCCCCGCCGGCGACGAGGGTGAGGGTGGTGCTGATCGGGGTGGCGACATCGGCCGGGTCCACCCGTCCGCCGCGCAGATCCTGCCACGTGGCGCGGGGCTGCACGCCCAGCGTGACCGCCAGCGGACCGACGAAATCGTCGGCGTCGATGAGCAGGACGCGATAGCCGCTACCGGCGGCGGCGACGGCGAGCAGCGCCGACACCAGTGAGGTGCCGCTGCCGCCGCGGCCACTGGCCACCAACAGGGTGGTGGCGCCGCGTGCGGCGCCGGCGCCCTGGCTGGTGGGGCGCGGACCACGACCCTGCATCATTTGGTCCACCTGAGTACCGCGGGGCGGGGACATGAGAAGTGGACTGTTCATGCGGGCATCCAGTCGGGTTCCGCATCGGCCGTCAGCCCCCAGGCGCGCAGCAGACGCGGCACGCCGGGCTTGAGATCGGTGGGGACGTCCTGACCATCGGTGACCCAGCGTGCAGGCATCTCGAGCGAGAGCGCAAGATCGCTGATCCCGGTTTCCCGCGGCACCTCGTCCACCTTGGAGAGCAACAGGTGCGTGGCGCCGCGGTGCTGACGGGTCGCGCGATACGCGCGGCCGATGTCCACCGCGAGATCGGCGCGCAGCGTGGCGGGGACCACGAGGTGGACTTCGTCGGGGGCGATGGTGTCGAGCAGGGAGCGCCAGCGTTCGGTGAGTTCGGCCGACGCAGGACTGCGCCCCGGCGTGTCCACGATGATCACATCACAGGTGGCGGAGAGGCGCTTCATGGCGGCGGCAACTTCCCGCGCCTCGTACACCACTTCGAACGGGACGTCCGCCAGCTCGGCGTAGGTGGCGAGTTGCTCCATGCCACCCACGCGATAGGTGTCGATGGTGAGCAGACCGGGGCGCGCGGCGCCGAACATGCCGCGACGCACCGCCAGCTTGGCGGCCGTAGTGGTCTTGCCGGCGCCGGTGGGGCCCACCAGCGCAATGCAGTACGGCCGGCCGTCGGCGTGCCGCATGTTCGCGGGGAAGGGCGCGGGTTCGAGGCGCGCGCGCACCCGGTCCAGCGCCGACGAGGGCGCAGCGAGCACTTCGACCATGGGGACACCGCCGTCGCGCACGGTGCGCGTGTGCAGGATCATCACGTCGTCGCCCAGCGTGCGGCGGGCGCGGTCGGCCACGCGCGAGAGGTCGGCGCCGCGGAAGCGTTCGGCGAGGCTGGAGTGCATTTAGTTCATCTCCCAGGTGGCCACGCTGCTCAGGGTGATCTGCGCGGGGAGCTCGGCGAGCGAGACCACCGGCAGGCTGGGCAACACGGGTTCGATCAGGCGACGCACGCCGACGCGCAGCGACGGCGGCGTGATGAGCGGGAGCGGACGGCCATCCACCGAGAAGGTGGTGGCCAGCTGGTTGAGGTCGCGCAGCAGCGCGGCGAGCGACTCGGGGGTGAGCACCGGCGCGTTGCCGTTGGTGGCCCGCGGTGAGAAGAGGCCGAGCAGCGCCGACTCGAGACGGCCGCCGATCGTGATGCCGCGCACGACACCCGTCTGATCGGCGAAGAGGCGCGCGATGACGTTGGTGAGCGAGCGGCGCACGACTTCGGTGAGCGCTTCGGGATCCTTCGTGGTGTCGGCGCCGTCGCCCAGCGCTTCGAGGATGGTGACGAGGTCGCGGATGGGCACCCGCTCGCGGAGCAGGCGCTGCAGCACACGATGCAGCACGCTGAGCGAGACCTTGTTCGGAATGATCTCCTCGACGAGCGCGGGGTGCGACTTCTTGAGCGTCTCGACCATTTCCTGCACTTCCTGGCGGCCGAGCAGTTCGGCGGCGCTGGTCTTGAGCGTCTCGAGGAGGTGCGTGGCCACGACCGTGGTGGGCTCGACGACCACGTAGCCGCGCGCTTCGGCATCGGACTTCTGCCCCAGCGACACCCACTTGGCCGGCATGCCGAACGACGGATCGACGGTGTCCATGCCGGAGATTTCCTCGATCACGCCGCCGGTGTTGAGCGCCATCACGAAGCGCGGCAGCACCTCGCCGCGCGCGACTTCCGAGCCGCGCAGCTTGATCACGTATTCGTTGGCCGGGAGCCGGATGTCGTCGCGGATGCGGATGGCCGGCACGAGAATGCCGAGTTCGAGCGCCGCCTGCTTGCGCAGGAGGCCGATGCGTTCGAGCAGGTCGCCGCCCTGGCTTTCGTCGACGAGCGGGATCAGCGAGTAGCCGACTTCAAGTTCGATGGGATCGATCTGCAGCAGGTCGCGCATCGGATCGGTGGGGACCGGTGCCTCGATCTCCTCGATGGGCGCGGCGGAGAACTGCGCCAGTTCCCGCTGCGTCTTGAGCGCCTTCTCCGACACGCGCGCGAGCACGGCCGCGCCGCCGGCGAGGGCGAGGAAGGGGAACATGGGGAGGCCGGGGATCAGCGCGAACGACGCGAGCACACCGGCCACCATCCACATGGCGCGCGGATGCGCGCCGAGCTGCTTGCTGAGCACGACGCCCATGCGGTCAGTGCCGGCCGCGCTGGTGACCATGAGGCCGGCGGCGGTGCTGATGATGAGCGCCGGCACCTGCGACACCAGACCGTCACCGACGGTGAGGAGCGTGTAGGTGCTGGCGGCCTTCTCGATCGGCATCCCCCGCTGGATGACGCCGATGAAGATGCCGCCGAGGATGTTGACGAACACAACGAGGATGCCGAGGATGGCATCGCCCTTCACGTACTTCGAGGCGCCGTCCATCGCGCCGTAGAAATCGGCGGTGCGCGAGATCTCTTCGCGGCGGATGCGGGCTTCCTTCTCGTCGATCAGGCCGGCCGAGAGGTCGGCGTCGATGGCCATCTGCTTGCCGGGCATGGCGTCGAGCGCGAAGCGCGCGCCGACTTCCGCAATGCGGCCGGCACCCTTCGTGATGACGATGAAGTTGATGCCGATGAGCAGCAGGAAGATCACGATACCGACGGCATAGTTGCCGCCGATGACGAAATTCCCGAAGGCCTCGATCACCTTGCCCGCATGCGCCTGCGTGAGAATGAGGCGCGTGGACGAGACGTTGAGGCCGATCCGGAAGAGCGTGAGCAGCAGGAGGAGCGCAGGGAAGCTGCTGAAGTCGAGCGGATTGGTGGTGTACAGCGACACCAGCAGCACGACGAGCGAGAGCCCGATGCTGGCCGCAAGGAACAGGTCGAGCAGGATCGGCGGCAACGGCACCACGATCAGTGCCAGGATGAGCACGACCGCGATGGCGAGCGCGAGCTCCGGCTTCTTGCCGGATTCGCCCGCGATGGGGATGGGGAGTGCGGCGCTGGTCACAGCGAAATCCTCAGGAGCGTCATGCGGCGGCCGTTCCGCGCCACTTGGCGCCATAGCGTTCTTGCTGACGCATCACGAAGGCGAGCACCTCGGCGACGGCCAGATACATCTCGACCGGGATCACGGTCCCGACTTTCGCCACGACGATGAGGGCACGGGCGAGCGGGATGTTTTCGATGACGGGGACATTGTGCTTGAACGCGAGCTCCTTGATGCGGAGCGCGATCTTGCGCTGGCCGATCGCGACGACGTACGGCGCGGGGGCGACCATGGGGTCGTACTTGATGGCGATGGCGATGTGCACCGGGTTGACGATGACGACATCGGCCTTCGGGACTTCGGCGAACATCTGGCGACGAATGCGCTCGCGGCCGATCTGCCGGCGGCGCCCCTTCATCTCCTGATTGCCTTCCTGCGACTTCGCCTCTTCCTTGACTTCCTGCTTCGTCATCTTGAGCTGCTCGGTCGTCGTGTACTTCTGCCAGGCGTAGTCCGCGCCGGCGAGCACGAGGAACATCAGGCCGGCGTTCTTGAGCATCCCCATGGCGTACTTCGAGACGACCTGCATGAGCGCGGCCGGCGACGGATCGAGGGCGAGCCCCTGAATGTCGGGCCACGCGTTGCCGAGGGTGGCGTACACGGCCCAGCCCACGATGGCCATTTTGGTCAGCGCCTTGGTGAGATCCACCAAGGCCTGCGTGCTGACGATGCGCTTGGCGTTGGTGAGCGGATTGAGGCGGCTGAACTTCGGTTCGAGCGTTTTGGTGGTGAACAGACCGCCGGTCTGCAGCGCCTGCACGGCGATGGCGATGACGGCGAGGGCCGCCATCAAGCCGACCATCGCGACGATGGCGCGGAATCCCATGACCTGCAGGAACGGAATGGCAGACGGGCCCGCGCGGTCGAGGTCGCCCGCGTTGGCCAGCGTGTTGCCCATCGTATCGAGCAGGAACTGGAAGAGCGGCGGACCGGCAACCGAGAGCGTGAGCGTGGAGCCTAGCAGGAAGGCCGCGGTGGTGAGCTCGGGGCTCTTCGCGATCTGTCCGTCGTTGCGCGCGTCCTGAACTTTTTTGTCTGAGGGCGCTTCTGTCTTTTCGCCAGAATCTGAATCAGCCATGGATCAGCGCCCCGTCGCCGGCACGGGGGCGACCTGCACCGCCCGCGCAAAAGAGTCGAGGGTGCGGGCGTAGGCCGGGGTCCAGTCGCTGAGCGCGTGGACAACCAGGCCGAGCGAACCGGCGAAGGTGAGCAGGCCGATGCCGATCTGGATCGGGAAGGCGACGCTCATGATCTGCAGCTGCGGTGCGGCGCGGCCGAGCACGGCGAGCGCGATGTTGGTGACCAGAATGGCGGCGATCACCGGCGCGGCGAACTGCATGCCGGAGGCGAAGATCGTGGTGCCGGCCTTGGTCACGGCGAGCAGCCCGTTGCCGAGCTCGATCGGGGCGCCGAGGGGCATGGCCACGAAGCTCTGCGCCACGGCCTGCAGCATGATGATGTGGCCGCCGCCCATGAGGAGGAGCGTGATGGCGAGCATCTGCATGAAGGCGCCGAGGATGGCGCCCTGCGTGTTGTTGACCGGATCGAAGATGGCGGCGCCCGACAGACCGATGGAGGTGGTCATCAGTTCGCCGGCGAACTCTGCGCCCGCCACGACGATGGCGGCGGCGAGACCGATCACGAAGCCGACCACCGTTTCGCTGAGGAAGGTGGCGGGGGTGACGCGGAGCGTGGCGAGATCCGCGTTGGCCGTGGCGCTGGGGATGAGCAGCACGGCGAAGATGACGAGGAGGGCGGTGCGGAGCTTCATGGGGAAGCTCTTGGCCGACCAGGCCGGGGCGACGAGCAGCAACCCGCCCACGCGGAGCGCGGTCAGCACGAAGGCCGTCGCGACGCCGGGGGCGAAGAAGTCCGGGAGCCCGAAGAAGGCGCTGGTCGGCATGCGATCGATCCCGCTTAGGCGACCATCGCGGGGATACCGCGCATGAGCTGCGTGGTATAGCGAATGAGGATCTGGAGCAGCCACGGCATGCCGACGATGAAGGCGCCGCCCACAAGGACGAGCTTCGGCACGAAGGCGAGGGTCTGCTCCTGAATCTGCGTGACCGACTGGATGATCGAGATGACGAGCCCGACGCCGAGCGCAATGAGCAGCATCGGCGCGGCGATCATGAGCGCGGTCACGATCGCTTCGCGGGTCAGGTCGATGACGAGTTGGTGGGACATCCGGGGGTCGGCTCGGGTGAAGGGGGCTTCCGAGCACGTGATAAAGCAGGGGCCGTACCACCGCGGCTTTGGGTCACGAATGTCAGTAACACTATATCAGTCAATCACTTACAAAATTTGCCCTATAGAGTCATTTTGACCGATCTGCCGGTTTCGGCAGGATTTGCCGGGTCTGATGGCGGTCAGATGTGCCGCCGGGCCCGGATACGACCACGGCCGCCGGCGTGGGAACGCGGGCGGCCGTGAGCGGAGATGACGTGGAATCAGGCGCGTTCGAG
>CANJOX010000098.1 GCA_947475795.1 Gemmatimonadota bacterium | reverse complement strand
GGCCCGCTCGCCGGTCCCCACCCAGATGATCTGCGGGTTGGGCTGGAACACCGCCACGTCGCCGATCGAGTGCACCGGCGCGTCGAAGGTGGAGCTCCAGGTCACGCCGTTATCCGTGGTGCGCCAGAGGCCACCCGTGGCGCCGGCCACGTACCAGGTGCTCGGATTCGACTCCACGACATCCATGTCGACCACGCGGCCGCTCATCGAGGCCGGGCCGATGTTGCGCAGGCGGAGCGCGCCAAGGTCGGCGGCGCTGAACGAGGGGGCCTGCGCGAGGAGCGCGGCGGGGAGGGCCCAACAGAGGGCCGGCAGGGCACGGAGCAGGCGGGACGCGCGCATGGGATTCCGGGGCGGACGGGGAACGAGTGAACGTCAGGGCAATATGCGGCGTAGCTTTCCGGTACGCCTTCTCCGGTTTCCTCAAAGCGGCTCCGGCCGCTCCTTCCGCCACAGGATACGTCCCGTGTTCCGATCCGCCCGTTGTGCCGCCCGACGTACGGCCACCATGCTGGCCCTGCTGGCCGGCGCGTCCGTCACGCTCCCCGCCCAGAACCGACCGGCCGCCACCCGCGTGGCACGTCCGGAACGCCCGGTGTGGCCCGACGAGGGGCCGCGCACGTGGGCCCCGCGTCCCACGGTCGCGGCCATCACGGCCAACGACCTGCGCACCCGCCTGTACCAGTTCGCCGATGACTCCATGCTGGGTCGGCGCATCGGCGAGAAGGGCAACTTCACCGGCACCGAGTACATCGCCCGCGAGTTCAAGCGCCTCGGCCTCAAGCCGGCCGGCGACAGCGGCTCGTACTTCCAGACGCTCCCCTTCGGCCCGACCGCCTTCGACAGCGTGGGCTCGCGGCTGCAGGCCGGTGCCAGCCCGCTCACCGCGCGGCGCGACTGGATCCCCACCGTCCCGAGTGCCCAGAACGGCTTCGGCCCTGCCGCCGACCTCAACGGCGTCACGGCGGTGTACGCCGGACAGTGGGGCGACACCACGGTCATGCTCGACCCGGCGGTGTTTCGCGGTAAGGTCGCCGTGTTCAAGGCGGCCCCCTCCGCCGGTGTGACCGGTGGTGCGCGCGGCCCGGCGTCGTTCGTCAGCTGCGCCGACGTCCCCAACAAGTTCGGCGTCGCCAACATTCTGGCCGCCGAGAAGGCCGCCGGACCGCCCCCGCCGCGCGCGGCCGCCGCCCCCGTTGGGATGCGCGACCTCCGCGCGCAACGCGCCGGCGCCGTGGCGGTGCTCGTGATCGGGCTGGACGAGATGACGCCGGCCACCGTCAACGCCGCCTTCGACGGCCGGATGGGCATGCGTCCTACCGCGCCGATGAACGCCGGCGGACCGGCCGGTGCCACGATTTCCCGCCGCGCCGCCGAGCAGCTGTTCGGGACGCCCGTCGACCGTCTCACGGTGGGGACGGCCGGCCAGCCGGTCACCGCGTCGTGGAACTACCAGTGGCGCCCCACGGCCTTCCCCGCCCGCAACGTGCTCGCCATGCTCCCGGGTGCCGACCCAACGCTGGCCTCGGAATACGTACTTGTGGGCGCGCACAACGACCACGTGGGCGTCAACACCAGCGTCGTCGAGCACGACTCGCTCCGCGCCGTGAACTTCGTGACGCGGCGTCAGGGCAACAATGATCCGTCCTGCATCCCGACCGCGGAGCAGCAGGTGAAGATCAACGCTCTCATCGCGAAGGCGCGCGCCGCGCGACCGGCGCGGCAGGATTCGATCATGAACGGCGCCGACGACGACGGCTCCGGCTCGATGGTGCTGCTGGAGCTGGCCGAGAAGTTCGCCAAGGAGAAGCCGTCGCGGTCCATCCTGTTCATCTCGCATCAGGGCGAAGAGGGCGGCCTGCTGGGCTCGCGTTGGTTCACCGACAACCCCACCGTGCCACTCGAGAAGATCGTGGCCGCGCACAACATGGATATGGTCGGCAAGGGACGGGTGGATCAGGTGCGCTTCGGCGGACCGAACTCCGTGCAGATGCTCGGCGCCCGCCGGCTCTCGCGCGAGTTCGGCGACATCATCGACTCCGTGAACGCGATCAGCCCCGAGCCGATGGCGATCGACAAGAGCTGGGACGTACCGGCCAATCCGCTCAATCGCTTCTGCCGCAGCGATCAGGTGAACTACGTCCGCAAGGACATCCCCGTCGTGTACATGTCGCTCGGCTACGGCCCGGATTACCACATGCAGTCAGACGAGCCGCGCTACATCGACTACGATCACTCGGCCCGCCTGGGTCGCTTCGTGCACGATGTCATGACCGCCGTCGCCAACCGCAAGGATAAACCGGCCATCGCCGGTGCCGATCCGAGCTACCCGAGCTGCAACCGCTGACCGGACGGACAGGCCAGCGGTAGCCCATCCTGGGTGTGGGGGTGGCCCAACCGCTGGCGACCGGCTCCGCGCTTGCGCGATAGGGCGCCCTGCCCCTAGGTCCGCGACGGTCCGCGCAGTACTTTCGCCCCGATCGGTATGGGGTCGCCACAGCCGCCCCGCATCCACTGCCACTTTTCTGGAGCGCTCGTGAGTCAGTCGCAAGGATTCTCGTCCCGATGGGCCATGATGCTGGCCATGCTCAGCATGGCCGTCGGCACGGGCAACATCTGGCGTTTCCCCCGTATCGCCGCCACCAACGGTGGCGGTGAGTTCCTGGTCGCGTGGGTCGTCTGCCTGTTCACGTGGTCGATCCCGCTCATCCTCGTGGAGTTCGGGATGGGGCGCATGACGCGCCTCGGCCCGATCGGCGCCTTCGTGCGCACGCAGGGGAAGAAGTCGGCCTGGATGGGGGCATTCATCGCCTTCGTGGCCGTCGCCATCATGGCCTACTACTCCGTGGTCACCGGATGGACGCTGCGCTACGCGATCGCCGCCGGGCTGGGTGAAGTGAATGGCGACAACTCCGTGAGCTTCTGGCGCACCTTCTCCACCACCACCGCGCCGGTGCTGCCACACGTGATCTCGATCCTCGCCGCCACGTTCATCGTGGCTAAGGGGGTGAAGGGGATCGAGCGCACCACCACGATTCTCATGCCGATCCTGATCGGCATCATCCTGCTACTGACGGGCCGCGCGCTGATGCTGCCGGGCGCCAGCGCCGGCCTCGATTACTTCTACGGCGTGGACTGGCACCGCTTGAGCGACGCCAACATCTGGCTGCAGGCGCTCACCCAGAACGCGTGGGACACCGGCGCCGGCTGGGGCCTCGTGCTCACCTACGCCGCCTACATGCGCCCGAACGAGGACACCGCGCTCAACGGCTTCATCCTGCCGATCGCCAACAACACCGTGTCGCTGTGCGCCGGCATGATGGTGTTCTGCACGGTCTTCACGGTGGTGCCGCAGCTGGTCGCCTCGATCGCCAGCAACCCGCAGGCCCTCGCCGACTTCCCCGATCTGGCCAAGGCCGTGGCGTCGGGAGCGCCGCTCAACGCGGATCTGGTGCAGAACACGATCTTCGGCGCCGGCAACGAAGGCGTGACGTTCATCTGGATCCCGAAGCTGTTCTCCACGCTGCCCGCCGGCGGCCTGTTCATGACGTTCTTCTTCCTCGCCCTGTTCTTCGCCGCCTTCACCTCGCTCATCTCGATGGTGGAACTGGGCACGCGCGTGCTGCTCGACATGGGCTGGACGCGCGCCAAGGCGGTGTGGGTGGTGGGCGTGTTCGGACTGGTGCTCGGCCTGCCGTCGGCCTTCTCCATCGACGTGCTCCACAATCAGGACTGGGTGTGGGGCGTCGGCCTGATGGCCTCCGGTTTGTTCTTCGCGATCGCTGTGAACCGCATCGGCCCCGCCAAGTTCCGCGAGGAACAACTCAATCACGAGCACTCGAACATTCGTATTGGCGCGTGGTTCGACGTGTTCATGAAGTACCTCGTGCCGTTCGAAGCCATCGCCCTGATGGGCTGGTGGATGTGGCAGGTGCGCGGCCCCGGCTCGCTCAATCCGTTCGGGATCGAAAACATTGGCACGATCCTGGTGCAGTGGGCCATCGCCTTTGCCCTGCTGCTGTTCTTCAACGATCGCATTGCCAAAATCGCCCCGTCGGAAACCGCCGCCATGGATGCCGGGCGCATGCCGCCGAGTATTCCGTGAGCGGCGCACGGCGGCTCGCAATCACCTGGGCCGTTACGACGGCCCAGGTGATTGCCGCCACGGTGGCGGCGACGGTTGCTCCGGCGCAGTCACCGAAGCCGATCGGTTTGATCACCGGCGGCACGGTGCTGCTGGAGGCGAAGTCGGTGACGCGCGACGCGGGCATCATCACCGCCGCCCTACGCGTGCAGTTTCACAAGCCAACCAAGGTGCCCGGCGGGAACTGGTACAGTTCACGCACGCTGCTCATGCTCGACTGTCGCAAGCAGGTCGTTGCCGTGAAGGAGAACTGGTACTACAGCAACGCCAAAGGCACGAAGGTGGCACAGCACAAGGAAGTGGGGATTCCCGGCTACGCCACGCCGCTTCCCGGCTCCATGCCGAAGGTCGCCCTCGACCACCTCTGTCAGGCGAAGTAGCGTCGGCGTCGGCTGTGGGCCGGATCATCCGGCCTGGCCTCCGGATCAGCTACGCCCTGACATACCAGTCGTCGAAGTTCGACAGGGCTTCGAATTTGCGCACATAGCCGGCCCGCGTGAGCAGATCGAAGATCTTCGCCCGCGCAGCGGTGTGGTTATGCTCGCAGGTGATGACCTTGAACGGGTACCGTTCGAAATCGAATTCCCGGAGGATCTCGTATTCGCTTCCCTCGGTATCGATGGAGAGATAATCCGGTGCCGCCGGGGCATGATGACGGGCCAGCAGGTCGGCCAGCGACACCGTCTGCACTTCGTAACGCTTGGCCGAGCGGCGGGCGTTCGCGTGCATGTCCACCGATTGGAAGTCGGCCAACGTCGCCAGCTCCGGCTGCGCGGTCTCCAGGAACTCCAGCGTCTCCCCGGTGGTCTTCCAGACGCAGTCGTGCTCGATCGCACAACTCCGGTGGGCCGCCAGCGGGACATGCCAGCATCGCGCGGGCTCGGCTAGGATACCGGACCAGCCATAACGCTTCTCGAGCAGCCAGCTATTGCTCAGCTCTTTGCCGTTGGCGGCCCCGAATTCCACGAAGAACCCGCCTCGCTTGAAACCGAGCTCAGCAAGGACGAAAAGATCCTGCCGCAACTGGGCCATCGAGGCAGGCAGCGCATCGAGGATCTCTTCGGCGTGTACATGCGGCAAGGCGCACAACAGGGCGAAGTCCCGGGCGGCGACCCGAGTATTCTGCAACCGCGCCGAGTCTGTTGTCTTGGCGAGGACGTACCCGAGGGGGCGGAGGACTTTGTTGATGAGTTTGTTCATTCGCCAAAAGAGGTCAGACCTTGAACTCCTCCCTCGTCGCGGCGTTGGGCGCGTTGATGGCGGAGCGGGCGTCGGGCTTGGACGCGAACATGGCGTACGGATATCGCAGAAGCAAGAACGCGCGGGGGCATCCTTGGTCGGATCGCGGAGACGCTGCGGCGGGGCGACGAGGTGACGGGTCACCGCGGTGACGGCTCACCGCAGTGAC
Organism: Gemmatimonadota bacterium; assembly: GCA_947475795.1. The sequence goes on along the minus strand of CANJOX010000098.1, from coordinate 4,355 downwards.
GGCTCACCGCAGTGATCTCCGAGGCGGAGAGCACCAGCGCGCCGCCGCCCGTCGTCACCGGATTGATGCCCACGAATCCAGTCACCGCATCATCATCGAAAGTGAACGGATCTGTATCGACGAACACGTTCGGCGGCCGGCCGACATCGGTGAACTGGCGACTGCAGGAACCGTGGATAACAAAAGCGGCTCTTCAGGATAGAGAGTGGGTTGGCACAGCGCTACATGACCGCGTCCCGCTTATCCGCGACACATCCGCGCGGATCTGCGGCAACGGTGTTGGTTCCGACCCCCGGCAAACGGCTGCGCCGCGGATGGGCACCGAGACACCGCGGATCCCCCCACACACAGTGAAGGGCGTCGGGGGCACACCGGAGCGCGACGGTGGGCCTCAACGCGAAGGGGCCGTGGATCATGTACGGCGCGCGCGGGTTGCGGCATCGCAGGGCGTTCACGATGGCGATCCCCTGTCGCGGCGGCGGATGCGCCCTGGAACCCCGGCACGCCGAACCGGGACCCACTCGAAACCCTGAAGAGCCACAAAAGCGACGTCGGGCCGGACGGGGGCAAGTTCGTTGAGGATGAACCTCACGGCGACGCGATTGTGCTCCACGTCGCTGCCGCTGTAAACCGCCCGGGATGGCTACGTCGCGATCGGCCTCCGGCGTCGGGCCCCCGTTGAATCAGCGTGGACGTCATCCGGTCCACGAGCCCGGCATCTACGGGTTTGGACAGGTCAAACCATACCAAACCGCAGAGTCCACACATGACGTTGACCGCTTGGGATGGGAAGTTCGATGAGGGAGGGTCACCTATCCGTCAACCATAGCGCGCGATCGCCAACACTCGCGAGCGCCTCGTGGCGGGCGGCGGTGTGCCTTCGATGTCGCTCGGCCCACCGTGCGCGCCGCCGTCGTGTTCTCCCGGCAGCCCGAGCGATGCGACGGGAATGGTTGGGAACTCATCGCGCAGCGAGTCCGCCGATTGGCCCGCCGCTTGGATGCGGGAGCGCCACAGAGGCAAACGGGCCATCGGCGGTGAATGGGTGCAGTGTCCTCTCGCGGGGTCGTCCGGCGGACGGTCAGTCCCGGATCGGGCCGGTGCGGTTGAGCAGGCCGTCGATCGTGCCGCGGATCACCGCTATGCCCCGCCGATGTGCACCCTTGCCGACAACCATCGCATACCGGCATGCCCCCAGCAACACCATGGGCAGCCGCCAGGGACAGTGGCGTCGGTGGAAGAGAATCCGGTTTCGCACTTCATAGTGGTATGACTTGGCATTGATTTCTCCGGAGGCATCTTTGGACGCACTGCTCACCTTGTGCCAGACACGCGACGTTGGCACATAGAGCGACGTCCAGCCGGCCGCCGCCGCCCTGGCGTTCCAGTCAACGTCCTCCCAGTACAGGAAATAGCGCTCCTGCATCAGTCCGATCCCCGCGACGACCCCAGTGCGGATCAGCAGGCTGCAGCCTGTGATGAAATCGCAGGGCTCGACGACATCGTGCTGACCGACGTCGAACTCGTCCAGGCCGCGGTGCCACGCGTAACCCCAGCGAGTTGAAATCGCCCCGCCGGCAAACCACATCACGTCGGCCCGCGCCGAGTAGAAAATCTTCGAGCCGGCGATGCCAGCCGTCGGTCGCGTCCGCAGGGCAGCGACGAGTTCGCCAAGCGCTGCCGGATCGACGGTGGTGTCGTTGTTGAGCAGCCAGACGAACTCCGCACCCGCTTCAAGGGCGGCCCTGATGCCCACGTTGCAGCCCCCCGCAAAGCCGAGATTGGCCCCGACTCCGATGATCCGCAGCTCAGGAAACTGCTCGCGCAGCCTGGCCACCGATCCGTCCGTCGATCCATTGTCGACCACCAGCAGCATATTCTGCCGGTAAGCGAGCCGTTGGCAGGAACGAATGCACTCGATCGTGTCGGCGAGACCGTTCCAGTTGAGGATCACCGTGGCGACGAGGCCAGGCACAACACGGGCCGTCATCGTGCAGCCCTCGTACTCAGGCGGCCCGCCAAACGCACGACCGTGTCACGCACGGGATGCCTCATCGCGTCGGAGCGCGATGCGATCCATCTGGTTGACGCGTACGTCACAGCCGGGAAGCGTCTCGAGAAACCCAGCGCCAAACGCCGTGGATGGTGTGTGATATCCCGCGGGTGGCGCAGCGGCGAGCACGCGACGCGCACTCTCGACCGCGGCGATCGCGGTCAGTTGGTACCCTTCGGGTGTCTCGGCGGTACCGTCGATCACGCGTCCGTCCGCGTGTGTTACGCGCCCCCATACCTGCATGCGCGCACGATCACGCATAGGCGCCGTCGGCCCGCTGACCCGCTGGTCGATTTGTGCTTCAACGAATCGCTGCACGAATGGCATAGTCAACAACGGGCCCGCGAGCTTCGCGAAACCCATCATGCGTACGGCGCGCTGCGGCATCGCGAGATACGTGTGGATGTTCGGAATCTTCGTTGACCAGTAGGCGGTTGACACGTCGCCCCACGGAATGGTGACGCCGTGGCGTGCCCGGTCACGAAACGGAATAGACCGCGCCTTCCACGCAACCGGCACCTTCGTGATCTCGCCGTGCTGGCGAATCGCGCCTCCTTGCGGCGAACCGAGTACCATGGTCTTGAGCGTCCCTCGACTCACGCCCCCGCCGCCAGCGAACGCCAATTCCAGCAACTGCGCGTCAGGAAGCTCGGCCGCGAGACGGGCCGCCACGCAGTCTGTCGGCACCACATCAAACCCCACACCCGGTATCAGCACGACGCCCGCCTGTCGCGCCGGTGCATCCTGCGCCCGACACGCCTCAAACACCGCGATCTCGCCGGTGATATCGAGGTAGTGCACCTTCGCGGACAGGCACGCACGCACCATCGGCGCGGACGTGCGGAAGAACGGTCCGGCCGCGTGCACGACCACCGTGATGGCGTTGAGCATCGTGGCCAGCGCCACGGGATCATCAATCGATGCCACCCGCACCTCGAGACCGTATTGCCTGGCCAGCGGGGCGAGCCTCTCCGCACGCCGGCCGGCCAGCACCGGGCGCAGACCGCGGCGTACGCACTCCTCAACGATCAGCTGGCCGGTATATCCGTTCGCACCGTAGATCAGCAGCATATGTCAGTAGATGAGGCCGACGTGAGCCTATAACGTAACGTGTTGCGGGCAGGATCCATTCGTTCACGAGCAACAGGCTCAATGCTGGCACCGCGGAATACCACGGGTCACGCATCACAACGCGCCGATCGGCAGCAGGCATCGAGAGGCGCGCGCCCCGTGACCGAACGTATATTTTTGACCCAACGCCCGACCTCAGCGCCGGATCATCCACCGGATCAACTTCGGGGGCACGACACTCGTGCTTCCAAACGCGTCGCCCCATTCGCCACCATGTACTTTCGACGTGTCGTCACCCTGCTGGTGTGCGGTGCGCTCAGCGCATGCACCGGCGATCCCGGCACCGGCGCCGGCACTGCGCCAGTCAGTGTGGGCAGCGTTTCCATCGGCAACTCGACAGCGGTGCTGCAGTACAGTCAGACGGTGCAGCTCTCACCGACGGTGCTCAGTACCGCCGGCAGCGCGCTGCCGGGTCGCGCGGTGACGTGGAGTTCGTCCAACGACGCCACGGCGACGGTGACCTCGACCGGACTGGTCACCGCTGGCGCCGTGCGGGGGGGCAGCGCGGAATCGGTCACCATCACGGCCACCAGCGAAGGAAAGTCGGGATCGACAAGCATCAGTATCGCCCCGATTCCGGTGGCAACTGTGGCCATGTCGTTGGCGGCGTTCTCGGTGTTCCCTGGTCAGACCACGCCACTTGCGGTGACCGGCAAGGACATCACGGGCGCAACGGTCACGGGGCGTGCGACCACGTGGATGTCGTCAGCGCCCGCCGTGGCGACGGTGAGCACGCAAGGGATCGTGACCGCGGCGGCGGTGGGGAACGCCACCATCACCGGCACCGTGGAAGGGAAGGCCGCGACGGCCACCGTGACCGTGGTGATGGCGTCGGTGGCCACGGTCACGGTGTCCGCGACCCCGACCACGTTGACGGTCGATCAGACGGCGCAGCTGACCGCGGTGGCCAAGGACAGCGCCGGCAATGTCCTCACGGGGCGCGCGGTCACGTGGCGCAGCGCCGATACGACGCTGGCGGCGGTGACGACGGCCGGTCGCGTCACGGCGGTCTTGCCGGGCAGCGCCACGGTCACAGCCACGGTGGAGGGCAAGAGCGGGAGCGCGACGATCACGGTGCAGGCCCCCGTCAATGCGACCACGACCACACGTTACGGGCTCACCGGCTACTTCAAGTCCTACGCGGATGAAGTGCCCGGTCGCCTGCCGTATG
>CANJOX010000097.1 GCA_947475795.1 Gemmatimonadota bacterium | reverse complement strand
GCGCACGACGTCGCGCACGAGGCTCCACGAAAAGGGACGCGCGGGAAACGGGTACGGCCCTTCGCGATAGCCGAACCACACCAGCAGCGCGGCACCACAGGCGCCGGTGGACGCGCTCACCACCACCGGCGTGATACCGGCACCGGGGATCGCGTGCACGAGATACGGCATCGCTTTGCCCACGGTGAGCGCGCCGACGATCGTTCCCACGGCGAGGCCGCGTCGGGCGCGGAACCAGGTGGCGATCATCTTCATGGCCGGTGGATACACACCGGCCAGCGCGAGGCCGGTCACGAAGCGCCACACCAGTGCGCCCGATAACCCATCGGCGGTGAGCAGCATCGTGTTGGCGACCGCGCCGATCATCGCGCAACACGCGAAGAGCACGCGCGCGGGTACGATGTCGGCCACATTCAGCAGCGCCGAGAGCGCGGTGCCGGCCACGAAGCCCAGCTGGACGATGGTGGTCAGCCACGCGGCTTCACTGCTGGTGAGCGACCATTGCGTGGTGTACTGCGCGGAGACGGCGCTGGCGGCAAACCACAGGGTCATCCCGAGCAACTCGGCGACCGTGAGCAGCCCCAGCATGCGCCAGCGATCCGGGTGCGAATCGCCGGCGGGTGCGGCGGCCGCCGCGGGGGCTGCCGCGGGGGCTGGCTCAGCGAGGCGGGGCAAGGAGCGCGCGGACTTCATCGAGCAGGCGGCGTGAGGTGAATGGCTTTTCCAGATAGCACGTGGTGCCGCCGTCGTCGTCCCGCGTTTCGCCGCCGTCCAGATAGCCGGAGGTGAAGAGCACCGGCACGTCCCGGCGCTCACTGCGCAATGTCTGGACGAGTTCGTGCCCCGTGGCCCCCGGCATGATGACATCGGTGATCACGAGATCGATGCCGTGCCCCGCGCCGTCGTGCTGATGCCAGACGTCTTGCGCCTCGATGGCATCGCGCGCTTCGAACAGGACGTAGCCCGCCTTGCTGAGGACACGGTGCACGACGGCACGGACGGCGTCGTCGTCCTCGACCAGCAGGATCCGGCCATGGCCTGGCACCACCGGCACCGGGGTCGTGGCGGTGGCGTGCTGGGCGACCAGCGCGCTCTCGGTCAACGGCAACGCGATCCAGACCGTGGTGCCTTCCCCGACGACACTGTCGATGGCGACCAGGCCCCCGAACTGCTCCACGATCCCGTACACGGTGGAGAGACCGAGGCCGGTCCCTCGTCCGACGTCCTTGGTCGTGAAGAACGGTTCGAAAACACGGGCCTTGACCGCCTCCGACATGCCGGCGCCGGAGTCCCGCATCGACACGAGCGCGATCTGGTCCGCCGCGCCCTGCCGCCACGGCGCAAAGGCTGCCGGCAGCGCGCCGCTCAGGCACACCGTCGTCTCAAGGTGCAAGACGCCGCCGTCCGGCATCGCGTCCCGCGCGTTCACGGCCAGATTCATGAAAATCTGCTCGAGCTGTCCGGCGTCGGCGAGTACGCGCAGCGCATCGGTGGCGAGTCGCACCTGCAGCGCCACATTCTCGCCGATCACACGGCGCAGCAGCCGCTCGACGTCGAGAATGACCGCGTTGAGGTCGAGGACGCGTGTCTCCAGCATCTGCTTGCGGCTGAAGGCCAGCAGCTGGCGCGTGAGCCCTGCCGCGCGCTCGGCGGCGGCGAGAATCTCGTCGACATCGGTGCGGAGCGCGTCCCCCGGCGGGAGCTCCTGCAGGAGGAAGTCGGCACCGCTCTGGATCACGGTCAGGAGATTGTTGAAGTCGTGCGCCACGCCACCGGCGAGCCGTCCCATCGCCTCCATCTTCTGGCTCTGCCGGAACTGTCCTTCAAGCTTCTCGCGTTCGGTGATATCACGGAGAATGACGGTGAGCAGCGCGGTCCCGTTCACGTCAGTCCGGGAGATGGTCGCTTCGATCGGGAATCCTTCTCCGTCGGCGCGGATCGCGCGCAGCGGGCCGTCGCGCCCCATGCCGCGCGTGGTGGCGCCCGTGATGGCGAACTCGCGGATCTTCCGGGCGTGCCCTTCGCGCAGGGCCGGGGGGAGAAAGCGGTCGATCGACGTGCCGATCGCATCGGCCGCCGAGACGCGGAAGATGCGCTCGGCGGCTGCATTGAAAATCACGATCTCGCGCCGCTCGGTGGTCGAGATGATGGCATCCATCGCGGAGTCGACGATGCGCGCCATCCGGATCTGACTCTCCTCGAGCGACGCCGTCATGGTGCGCAGCTCAACCTCACTGCGTTCGCGCGCGGTGGCCTCCACGATCGCCTGCGCCAGACCGGCCCCCTGCGCGAGCAGCGCCCGATCGCCGTCGGACCATCGGCGCGCGGTCGCCGCCGTGAGCAGCACATGCCCGACCGTGGCTCCCAATGCGGTGCAGACGCGCGCGACGGCGAGTGCCCCGATCATCACGCCGGCAGTGTGCTCAGGCGGCAGGGCGCCGGTGTCATCGACGCATCGCAGCGTCGCACCGTCCGCGAGCAGGAGTGCGGCGAGCGCACCCAACACCGGCACGTCGACCACGGCATCATGCTCGTCGATTTCCACCACGCACGGAGTGTCCGTGCCCGGCAACGTCAGGGCGAGATGTACCCGATGCGCCCCGCTGGCCACCCGAAGCAGGGCCGCTAATTGACGCATCGCATGCGGGGCAGAAATCCCGCGCTCCGGCTGCTCTGGTCGGGTGGTCATGCCGTTCCGGTAAGGGCCTCCTAGATGCGGAGTACCTTGAACTCTACGGAGCGGGCATATAAACGACCAGTCAGCCGACGGACATTCACCGTCGGCCGCGCCGAGCTCAAGGGCACGGTTCGATCACGGCCCCGGCGTGGCCGAGGTGCGTGGCGAGACGCTGCAGGGTGCGCTCGGTTCCGCCGGCGTGTCCGAGCAACGCGGCGAAAAAGCGCACCACGGGGTTCTCGATGCGGCCCCGTTCGTGGAGCGCGATGACCGTGGCGGCATCACCGGTCGTTGCCGTCGCGACGCCCACGTCCCACACCCAACCCCGGCGGACGCCGGTGTCGTCATCGACCACCTGCCACGCGATCTGCTCCGGCGTCGCCCCGTCCTCGCGCACGAGGGACAACGGGGCACCCACCCACTCGTCGTAGCGATCGATATCGCCGAGCAGGGCGCGTACCACCGCCGGCGCCACCGGCACCGTGAGGCGGCGGGCCACGCGATACTCGCGCGGGGAAACCATTCCGCCGACGACGAGCGCAATGACAGCGGCCGCGATGGCGGCCATGATGACGAGAATCCAGTACATGGATCGGGCGCGGTCAGCCGACCGGCGCCGGCAGATCGAGTACCGTGCGCACGCGCCGCGCCAGATCGAGCGACGTGAACGGTTTCTGCAGGAACGTGCGCTCGTCCATCGAGATGCCGGTGCGGAGTACGGCGTCGTCGGTGTAGCCGGACACGAACAGCACGCGCAGCCCCGGTCGCATGAGTTCGAGCTGCTCCGCGAGTTCGCGTCCGTTCAGCCCCGGCATCACGACATCGCTCACGAGCATGTCGATGCGCCCCGGGAACGCCCGCGAGATGGCGATGGCGGCTTCGCCGTCCGCCGCCGTGAGCACGCGGTAGCCACGCCGTTCGAGAGCCCCGGTGGCCACCACCCGCACGCTGTCCTCATCCTCCACCAGCAGGATCGTCTCCTCGCCGGTGAGCGTCCCGGGCTCTTCTTCGTCCGGCACCATCCGCGTCGGTGCATCGGACAGCCGCGGCAGGAACAGGTGGAAGGTGGTACCCTCGCCGGGCACACTCGTCACGCGGATTTCACCACCGGCCTCATCGATCATCGAATAGGCCAGTGCGAGACCGAGCCCTGTTCCTTTGCCGCGCTCTTTCGTGGAGAAGAACGGTTCGAAAATGTGCGCGCGGACGTCGTCGGTCATGCCGACGCCGTTGTCGGCCACTTCGATGTCGATCCACGCCTGCTGGCCATCGAGGCTGAACACGCGCACATCGGACGAACTCACGGGCAACGTGCGGATCCGCAGCGTCCCCCCCGACGGCATCGCATCGCGCGCGTTGCCGGCGAGATTGAGCATCACCTGTTCCAGCTGCGCCGCGTCGGCGCGGATCGAGCCCAGTCCCTCGGTGAGCGTCGTCACGAGGTCGATATGCTCGCCCATGACGCGGCGCAGCAGGCGATCGAGCCCTTGAATGACGCGATTCGGATCGAGGACGGTGGGCTGCACGATCTGCCGGCGGCTGACGGCGAGAATCTGCCGGGACAGCTCGGTGCCGCGTACGGCGAGCGCGCGGATCTCCGTGAGATCATCGCGCACCGGCGCCTCGGCCGGCAGCATGCTGAGCGCGAGATCACAGTAGCCCAGCATGCCGGTGAGCAGGTTGCTGAAGTCGTGGGAAATTCCCCCGGCGAAGGTGCCGATGGCCTCCATCTTCTGCGACTGGCGCAACTGCTCCTCGCTGCGGGCGAGCGCGCGCTCGGCCTCACGGCGCTTCGTGACATCGATGCCGACCGACAGCCAACTGGCGCGACCAAGCCGGCGTGAGGACGTGGTGACGACTTCCATCTCGAGTGCCCGGCCGTCGGCGGTGCGGTGCTGCCAGATGCCGGCGCTCTGCCGCGATTCCGAAAACGACCGGCGTGTGCCACCGAAGCGGGGCACTTCGGTGGGGTCGAGTAGATCGACGACCCGTAGCGACAGGAACGTGTCGCGATCGTAGCCGTATTTCTCGAGGGCGGCCTCGTTCGCCGCCATCACCAGCAGTGTGTCCGCATCCCACGCCCACATGGGCAGGGGATTGGAGTCGAACAGGAAGCGGTAGCGCCGTTCGCTGTCGGCGAGGGCGGCGTTGCGCCGCTCCACCGTCTCTGCCATCTGGTTGAGCGCGGTGGCGAGCGACCCGATTTCATCGCTGGAGCGGATGCGCGACCGGTGCCCGGCCACCCCTACGGCGAGCGCGTGCGCGTCGTCGATGAGGGCCTGCACGGGGCGGGCAATGGCACGCCCGAACATCCATGCCCCGGCCGTCGAGACCAGCAGCGCCCCGCCGAGCGTGACCATGCCGAGGGTACCGCTGCTGGCGGGCGGCAGCAACAGGCTGGCCGCCAGCGGGGGGACGCCAATGAGCAGCGACGTGCCGAAAAGCCGGAGGCTGAGGCTCATTCCCCGCTGGTGCGGGAGTACGCGGTCGGTGCTGGGGTGCTGCTCGTGTGACACCCGCTCAGGCGCCCAGCGGCTCGGTTCCGGGCGGCATCGCCACGGCCATCCCCATCGCGTGATAGCCCTTGTCGACATACACGGTGGAGCCGGTGATGCCGCTGGCCAGCGAGCTGGCCAGGAACGCCGCCGTGGTACCGACTTCGGTGGCCGTGAGCTCCTCGGGGAGCGGCGTGTTGGCGGCGCAGAACTTGACCATCTTGTCGATGATGCCGATGGCGCTGGCGGCACGCGACGCGTACGGGCCGGCGCTGATGGTGTTCACGCGCAGGCCGTACTTGCGTCCGGCTTCGAAGGCGAGCACCCGCGTGTCGCTCTCGAGCGCGGCCTTGGCCGACGACATGCCGCCGCCGTAGCCCGGGATGGCGCGTTCACTGGCCATGTAGGTGAGCGAGCACACCGAGCCGCCGGGGCGCATGAGCGGCGCGAGGCGCTGCACCATGGACACCAGCGAGAAGGCGCTGGCACTCGACGCGGCGAGATAGCCGGCCCGGCTCACTTCGAGCAGCGGCTTCTTGACTTCCGGGCCGTTGGCCAGCGAGTGGAACACGATGTCGAGGGACTGTTCCCCGAAGTCGGCCGCCATGCGCTGCGCGAGGCCGCCGATGGAGAAGTCACCGACATCTTTGTAGCGCTTGGACTCGCGCAGCTCGACCGGGGCATCCTCGAGGGCATCGAAGACGGCATCGAGCGGATAGATCTGCTCGAAGGTAAGAAGCGAGCCGTCGCTGAGGCGGCGGGACTCGTCCATCTTCCCGCGTTCGAGCAGGTTGAGGAAGATGTTGAGCGCGGGGGGCCATGTGGCGACACACACACTGGCCCCGGCTTCCGCGAAGGCCTTGGCTACGGCGAACCCGAAGCCGCCGTCGTCTGCGACACCTGCCACGAGGGCGCGCTTGCCGGAAAGATCGATGGGTAACATGTCTGGAAGATAGTACAGGTCAGCGTGACGCGCGGGACAGTCGGTCGCGCACACCGGACCAGCGCGGGTCATCCGGTGGACGCTCGATGACGATGAGCACGGCGCCGTCGGCATCGGCATCGTGCAGTGCGGCGTAGAGCCGCCGGGCGTACGCGGCCGGATCGTCCGGCATGGGCACCACTAACCCGGCCGGCAGCGGCAGGGTGGCCGTGCGCAGGAGCGCGCGGATCGGGCCGGTGTCCGCCCCCGTGCCCGCTCCGGTGGCCGCCCGTGCCTGGAGCGCCGTGGCGACCTCGTCCTGCTGTGCCGGATCGAAGAGCCACACGTCGCCCTGCGGCGCGTAGTGGCGGTCGGCCATCCCCGGCGACCGCAGGGCCGGTCCACCGGCCTCCGGCCCCGCGCCGTGCGACACCGTGCGCGCGGCGATCCGCACGGCGATGCCGGTGCCGTGTAGCGCCCGTGCGAGGTCGTCGGCGGTGATCATGCCGGGGCGCAGGATGACCACGTCGCTGCCGGTGCAGTCCACCACGGTGCTCTCGATGCCCACGGCGCACGGACCGCCGTCGAGGATGCAATCGATCCGGTCGCCGAGTGAGGCCTGCACGTGCCGGGCCGTGGTCGGGCTGATCTGCGTAAACCGGTTGGCGCTGGGGGCCGCCACCGGAATGCCGGCGGCGCGCAGCAGGGCCAGCGCCACGGGATGATCGGGCACGCGCAGCGCGACCGCGTCGAGCCCGGCGGTGGCCACGTCGGGCACCTGCGCCGCTTTGGGGACCACCAGCGTGAGCGGTCCGGGCCAGAAAGCCGCGGCGAGGCGGGCGGCTGACGCCGGCCAGGTGCGTGCCAGCGCCCGGGCCGCCGCGACGTCGGGGACGTGGGCGATGACCGGGTTCCACGCCGGGCGTCCCTTGGCGGCGTAAATCGCCGCCACGGCGTCGGGATCGAGGGCGTTGGCGCCGAGTCCGTACACCGTTTCGGTGGGGAACGCCACGAGTTTGCCCTCCCGCAGCATCGTCGCGGCGAGACCGATCACCCCGGGGTCCGGGTGTCGTGGATCGACGAGGTGCAGCGCGGCTGGCATGCGGGCCAATCTAACGTACCGCGGGTGGCGGTCCGACGGTCGCGCCGGTCTACTGCCGCTGGTCGATGACGTTGCGGGCGATCCGGTCCACGAGGGCCGGCGAGATGAGCTTGAGGAGGCGTCCGATCTTGCCACGCCACGTCATCACGAGATCCCGGTCGCGGCGCGCGGTGGCGCGGAGGATCTGCCGGCAGCACTCATCGGTCTCCATGGTCTCGCCCTTGCGCCGGACGTAGCCGCGGTCGCCGAACGGGGTGCCGTCGGGGGACAGTGCGCGCTGGTTGATCTCGGAGAACACAAAGCCGGGATAGACCACCGTGACCGACACCCCGGTGCCGGCGAGTTCGATGCGGAGGGAGTCGAAAAAGCCGGCCATGGCGTGCTTGGTGGCGGCGTACGCGGTGCGCTTGGGGACGCCGGTCAGCCCGGTCAGGCTCGAGATGGCGACGAGGCGCCCCTTGCTGCGGGTGAGGTGTGGCAAGGCATACGAGGTGCACCACACGCTCCCCAGAAAATTCACCCGCATGAGCGTGTCGAAGATCGAGAGATCGGTGATCTCGGCGAAGCGCCCGCTGGAGCCAAGCCCGGCGTTGTTCACGAGCACATCGAGGTGACCGTAGTGCGCGACGGTGCGCTCGACGATCGCGGCGCAGGCGGACTCGATGCTCACGTCTCCGGGCACGACGAGTGCCTCCCCGCCCAGGGCGCGGCACTCGGCGGCCACCTGCTCCAGTCGGACGGCGTCGCGTGCGGCGAGTGCCAGCCTGGCACCGGCCGCGGCGAACTGGCGGGCGAGTTCGGCGCCGATGCCGCTGGAGGCGCCGGTGAGCAGCACCACCTGGCCCGCGAACGCTCCGCTCATGCCGCGATCCTCACGGATGACCGGCTGCGTCGCTGCCGCCGAGGAGGTCGTCGGTCATGGCCTCGCCCTCGAAGGGGGCGTCGAGGATGCGCAGCGCGTGCGAGGCATCGCCCACCCGGACGGCCAATCGCACCGGGTAGAGCAGGTGCATCGCCGGCAGCATCCCGCCGGCATCGTCGCGCAGCACGACGGCTGGAATCTGGTGCGCTTCGAGCACACTGCGCGCAATCAGCGCTTCCATCTCGTTCAGATATTCCCGAATGACCTTCATCGCGGCTCCCATGCGGTCCAAAGTACGGCGAAGTGCGCGGTCCCGTGAGGGTGCTGTACACACCGACTAGATTGCTGGGATGTCGGCGACCTTCGGTATTTTCGTTCTGGCCGAGCTCCCCGGTGACGCGGGCGCGATGGTGCGGGAGATTCAACAGCGGTTCGATCCGAAGCTGGCCCGGCTCACGCCTCCTCACGTGACGCTGGTCGGCTCCTCGGGCGTGGGCTCGATGCCCACCGACACGCCGGTGGCGCGCATCCGCGCCGCCCTCGAGCCGATTGCGGCGACCACGGCGCCGATGTCGCTCGCGCTGGGCCTGCCGCACCGCTTCATGCAGACCGACATCGTGTCGCTGCCGCTCGATCACAACGGGCCGCTGCGGGCGCTGCATGAGCGGATCGCGTGCAGCGGATTGCCCTTCAAGCAGGCCCGCTTCCGCTTCACGCCGCACTGCACCCTGAGCTTCTATCCCATGCTCACGCCGGCGCGCGAACGGGAGTTGCTGGCGGTGCGCGTGCCGGCGCCGGCCATCATCGAGCGGCTCCAGGTGTACCTCACGCGCGATCCGCAGCCGTCGAAGCTGCTCTTTGAGGTCGCGCTCACGGGTGCGGCCCCCGCCCCGGTGGTGGTGGCGCCTACTGGCAGCGGCTTTCGGGGCGTCGCTTCTGGTACGTCGACATCGCGTGCTTGAGCCCCAGCAGCGCTGACGCTTCGAGTTCGTACTCGAGGTGGAGATCGCCGAGCTTTTCGGCGTCGTGCTGGGTGAGCTGACGCGAGGCCTTCTCGGCGATGCTGTGACGCCGCAGGTACTCGCGGGCCGCCAGCCACATCGCGCTGGCCGCCTGCCGGACGTCGGCGTCGTCGCTGATGCTGACCGTGGCGCAGGTGGTCTCGAAGTCCTTCACGCATTCCGCCAGCGCGAGATCGATGGTGTCGATCATGGCGTGTGCCGCGCCGAGCTCGGAGGCGGCCACCGCGAGCGTGTTGAGCCGGGCCACCCGCTCATGCTGCCGACACGTTTCCGCGGCCGTGCGGGCCAGGGCATCGCAGCAGTACAGCGGTCCCTGCTCGGCGGCGGTGGGATCGTCCGATATCATCGAAGGCACAACGGAACGGGAGGCAGCCATGGTGGGGCAAGGGGGGCAGACGGACGGCGCACCGCGCGCCGGCAGATGCCGGGCGGAACGGGCGCGTCTATGTGATCTAGCGAACCGATACGGGCCCGTGGTAGTGGGTCCCTGAAGGCCGGTTCGTGTTTGGACACAAGGTGCCGTGCACGGCGCCTTGTGCGGGCGGTATGATTCATCCATGACCGACTACGAGCATCTGCGCATCGAGACCACGCCGTCCGGCGTGCGCACGATCACGCTGCATCGGCCGGAGCGTCTGAACGCGGTCAATCCGCGTCTGGGCGATGAACTGCCCCACGCGATGTCCGCCGCGGCGCACGACGACGCGGTGCGGGTGATCGTGATTACCGGCGCGGGGCGCGGCTTCTGCGCCGGGCTCGACCTGAGCGGGCCAATCGGGCTCGATGCCACCGACCGCCACACGCGTCTGGATCCGTACCGCTGGGTGGGGCGGTGGGTGCAGTCGGTGACCACCTGCGAAAAGCCGGTGATTGCGGCGGTGAACGGCGTGGCGGCGGGGGCCGGCTTCG
>CANJOX010000096.1 GCA_947475795.1 Gemmatimonadota bacterium | reverse complement strand
CGTGTCGCACCCGATCTTCAACACGTTCTTCCACATCAAGACGCTCGACGGGATGACCCACCCAGCCACGCCGCTGGCAAAGGCGGAGTACCTCGGCATCTACGAGGACAACGACCCCACGAAGCGGCTGCAGGTGATCATCAACTACAACAACGACATCGGCGACTACATGGAGTGGTCGGGAGAAGGCTGGTATCCCGTGAACTTCTCCAACGAGGCGTACAAGTTCGCCACCAACTACGTGGTGTACGGACTCACGCACTAGCGCTGAATGAAAAGGCGGTTGTTCACCGGGCGGTGGGCAGGCGTACCACCTCAACAGGATCGTGCATGAGTAATCCTGACGCCGGTTTCTCGACGAGCGCTGGACTCCACAGAGCCCTCGAACTGCTGCACTCGCACAGCGGTGATGCCATCGATCTTCCGAGTTCGCTGCCTGAGTCCGGGTTCGGCGAAATGCGAACACTGGACCTGCTCTCGGGTCACGTCCTCGGCCGAGCCGCGTCGCTCGGCGCATCGACGTCAATGGCTCACATGGATCCGCCGACGCCGTGGATCACGTGGGCGATGGCGCTCTGGAATGCCAGTCTCAACCAGAACATGCTGCATGAGATGACCTCGCCGTTTGCCACTCAGGCGGAGGCCGTCGTCGTGTCCTGGCTTGCGCCGTACTTCGGCATGCAGGGCGGGCATTTCTGCGCGGGGTCAACGATCGCGAATCTGACAGGGATCTGGGCCGCACGTGACGCCGGCGAAGTGAAGAAAGTGGTCACGTCCCAAGCGGCGCATCTGAGCGTCCAGAAGGCGTGTCGCCTCCTGGGGCTTGAACTCGTGGTGGTGCCCGGTGACGCGCGGGGGCGACTGGACAGCAGCCAACTCCCGAACCTCGATGACGCGTGCCTTGTGCTCACCGCAGGAACCACGGCGACTGGTTCTGTCGACCCATTGGAGCTGGCCGGCGCGGCGAAGTGGACGCACATCGACGCCGCGTGGGCTGGTCCTCTCAGGCTGAGCCCGACGCATTCGGCCATTCTCGACGGGATCGAGGCGGCGGACTCGGTGGCGGTGTCCGCCCATAAGTGGCTCTTTCAACCCAAGGACTCGGCGCTGGTGCTGTTCCGAGATGTGGGTACCGCGAATGCGGCGATCAGCTTCGGCGGCGGCTACCTCGTGAGGCCGAACGTCGGTGTTCAGGGCTCTCGGTCCGCTGCGGCCATCCCGCTATTGGCGACCCTCCTCGCCTGGGGGCGTGAGGGGGTGGCACAACGGCTGGATTACCTCATGGGGGTGGCTGAGGCCGTGGCAAATGCGATCGAGAAGAGCGACCGCCTGACACTCTGGAGCCAACCGCAGACCGGGATCAACGTGTTCCGCCCGGTGGACTCCACCGCCGCGGCGTTCGTGCAGGCGGTACCGGCCGGAATGTTGTCGACATGCGTACTCGGTGGCGAAACGTGGGTCCGTTCGGTGGCGGCCAACCCGTCGGTGGACGTTGACCTCGTTGTCGACCTCATCCTGGCTGCCAGTCGCAAAGACACCTAACCGGGTCATCGACCGCGACCGCGCAGAGACCCCCTCCCCGCTCACCGGCCGGCGGCGCGGCGCCACGCGGCGAAGTCCGGCTTGGTCGCGGTCAGAATCTCCAGGATCGCCGTCCGGTCGGCCGGCTGCAGATGCGCGAACTCCGAGGGCGTGTGGGTCGCGTCGAGCACGTCGTCGAGTTGCCGGTACACTTCGCCCTTCGCCAACGCGGGGAGGGCGTCAAAGCTGTCCGAATAAATCAGGAAGCTGAGCGGGTAGGTAAACAGCCGCCGCGCGAGATCGAGATCCCGCAGTGAACGCCCCCGTGCATCGCGCGGACCCGCCTGCGGAAAGTCGGCGGCGAAGGTGGTGGTGCCGCGCACCGGTCCATCGAACGGCGCTTCCCCCACGAACAGCATCGCGCGCACCAGCCGCTCCACGTCGCGGCGCAACCGCGCCGCGGGGCCACCGCCGGGTTGGACACCAGCGGTGGTATCGCGCCCGCGGGCCCGTGCCATGGAGTCCTCGAACACCGCATCGGGAGCCGATTCGTGCACCGCGGTGATGAGGTTGTGCACGGTGGTCTGATGCACCAGCACCATCAGCGCTACGAGATCGCTGTGCGCCGACAGGTACAGTGTCGCATCGAACGCGCCCGCGAGATCGGTGCGCGCACCCGCAGTGTGCAGGGCGAACTGCGCGCGGTACGCCGCCTTGTCGGTGATCTCGTGCGCCAACCGCGGCGAATACACGTTGCCCGCGTGACCCGCCGCGCCGGCGGAGCCGGTGACATACCAGCCGCCGAACCGCTGCCGCAGCGGCGTAGCGTCGGTGGTGCTCCCCTCATGCATGCCCACCACGGGATAGCCGTAGCGGTCGGTCAGCGTGGAGATCACCATGAACCCCGGTACCCCTCCGGTGGCCAGGCGCGACTGGTGGCACATCAGACACGTGGTGGTCTCGCGTGAAAACACCGGACGCGCGCGCGGCTCCTGACTGAGCGTGTAGAACACCGCGCCGTGCACCGGATCGACGGCCGCGATCTCGAGAAACGTGCTCTCCTGCACGTAGCCGATGTACACGTCGTCGCTGAAGTAGATCGCGCGCGGAGACCACGGCGTGATCTTGTCGGTCTGCAGGCTGGTGCGGGAAAACACGAGCGCCTGCGACGACACGGGGATGTGCAGTGCCGTGAGCACGGCGGGCAGGTAGCCCAGCACCGAGTCGTGCGCCAGCACCACCTCGCCGGCATCGAGTTGCGCCTGGAACCGGGCGACGGGGTCCTGCGCGGCCGGCAACGCTCCGCGGGCGGGTCGGCGCACGGCGGATGTCGATCCGTCCACCCGGCCAGCGCCAACCGCCAGCACGGCGGTGACGAGCAGCAACCCCAGCAGGACCCGCGATCGTGTGGTGGTCATGCTCCCAACGACGCCCGTCGGAGGCCCCGGCGTAAGCAGGATTCCCCTGACGGGGCTGCCGCCGCGCTCAGCGGTGAAAGCCGGCCGCCTGCCCCAATACCGCCGGGTGCAGCGCCGCGAGCGCCTGCTGCACCGCCGCGTCGGGCGCCCCGTATACCGTGCAGCGCGTCGGGGTGAGCAGCGCGAAGAAGCGCGCGAGGAAGCGCGCGCCAAAGATCTGGCAGTGCGCGAGGGCGGCAGCCGAGTCGGCGTAGCGCTCGTACACGTGACACCGGCGGTTGTCGGCGCTCACGTACCACTCGTAGGCGAGCGTCCCGGGCTCGGTCGCATGCGTACTCGACACCATCTCCTCCATCAGCGACCGCAGCGCGTCGGAGCGCCCCGGCTGCACGTCCAGCTCCAGCATCCAACTCACAGGTCCTGACATCGGTCCTCCACACGGGAAAGATCACCTGACAACGCAGCACGTCAGGACATCCAGCTCCACGCCAGCGCGCCGAGGCAGGCCAGCACGAGCACGAGGCTGCCCCACCCCGCCAGCTGCGACGCCGGCGACGAGCGGGCCGCGCCCATGATGTCGGCGTTCCCCGCCAGCAGCAGCAGCGCCACGAGGTGGAACGGGAGCACGACGGCGTTCACGACCTGACTGCTGTAGATCAACGGAATGAGCGGCAGCCCGGGCAGTGCGACGACACTGACCCCCGCCACGGTCAGCCCCACGAACGCCGCGTAAAACCACTGGAAGTGCTTGGCATCGAGATCGAGCGAGGCGGGCTCCCCCACGCCTTCGGCGATCGAATACGCCGTGGCAATCGGTACGATGGCCGCCGCCAGCAGCGACGCCCCTAGCAGCCCGGCCCCGAACAGCACCGTCGCGAACGCACCGGCCAGCGGGCGCAGCGCGGCCGCCGCATCGCCGGCGTTTTCGATGTGCACACCCGCCTGATGCAGCGTGGCGGCACACGCCACCGCGATCGCGAGCCCGACCACACCGGTCAGAATCGAACCGAACACCACGTCCACGCGCGCCCAGCGCAGCGTGTCGAGCGTGATCTTCTTGTCCACGGCGTACGACTGAATGAACGCGAGCCCCCACGGCGCGAGCGTGGTGCCGAGCGAGGCCGCCAGCGCGATCCACCCGGCGCGCTCGAGCGGCATGCGCGGCACGACGGCGCCGCTCCACACCGCCGACCACACAGGGCCGGCCATAATGCCGTCCACGATGTACAACGCCAGCGTGGACGAAATCACCAGCAGCACGCGCTCCACGTGGTGGAACGAACCCAGCACGACGACGAGAGAAATCAGCACGCCCGCCAGCACCGCGCTCAACCACGCCGGCATCCCCACCAGCGACCCCGCCGCCGCAACGCCCGCATACTCGGCGCAGATCGTCCCGAAGTTGGCGAACAGCAATCCCAGCACCGCCAGATAGCCGGCGGTGCGCCCCCATCGCTCGCGGATCAGCGCCACGAACCCCTTACCGGTGGCGGCGCCGATCCGCACCGCGATGAGATGGAACTGCACCAGCAGCACGGTCGACGCCGGAATGATCCAGAGCAGGCGATAGCCGTGCTCGGTGCCAAGAATCGAGTACGTCGTGATTCCCGCGGGATCGTCGTCCGACAGTCCTGCCAGCAACCCGGGACCCAGCACCGCCAGCACCGCCGTCAGCGCGCCGGCGCCCGCCAGCCGCATCTGTACGAAGCGCAGCGCGATCCCCCGCCGATGATGCGCAACGGCAGCGGACAGCGCGGGCTTCGGTCGATGCGTCACTACTTGATGGCGGCGTTGGGTGAGCGGTTGTCGGGCACGAACTTGTCGCGGGCCGGCATACGCACGGCGCGCAAGGTGGCGGCGTCGAGCGTCACGGTATCCGCGATCACCTGGTTGGCGGCGAGCAGATAGGCCGTGACTGCATACACCTGATCATCCGTCATCGATCCCGGTGCCGCGAGCGGCATCGCGCGCTTGATGTAATCGAACACCGTGGTGGCGTGCGGCCAGTAGTTGCCGATGGTTTTCGTTTTCGCCGACGTGGCGAACTGAAACTCCGGCGCGGCGGCCGAGGCCGCGGAGTCACGCCCCACCAACCGCGGGAAGCTGGGCAGCCCTTCTCCCTTCGCGCCGTGACAGGCGGCGC
The DNA here is from genome assembly GCA_947475795.1 of Gemmatimonadota bacterium. Next base: position 5,026 of record CANJOX010000096.1, on the reverse strand, counting down.
ACTGCGCCGCATACACCACGGCGCCTTCGGCCACGCTGCCGTGTCCGGCGGGCAACTCGAGGCCGTCCGATCCGACGTCCTTGTTCATGGCGGCCACGGCCGAGTCATCGGCGGCGCGCCCGAGCGCGAAGTGCTGCGTCGCACCGGGGCCGCCGGGCACGGCGCCGGCGTCGTAGCCGGCGAACGACGCGTTCGTCGCATCCTTCGGCGCGTTACCGCCGCTGCAGGCCGCAAGCGCAACGACCGCGCCACCCCACATCATGGTTCCGATTCCCACGGATCGCATGCGCATGTTCAGGTCTCCCCGTGGAACGTGACGGCACCGCTACGATCGACCTTCCACCCGATGATCTGATTGTAGTGATAGTCGGTGTACAGTCCGCGCTCGGCGATCATCGCCGTGCGCGTGGGTTGCACGTAGCCGGCATCGTCGGAGGCACGGCTCAGCAGGACGGCCTCTTCTCCCTGCCAATTCCACATGTACTGGAAGCGCACCGTCGACTTGGGCTGCGGCGTGTTCAGCAGCTCGGCGTCGTGCCACGTGCCACCGCCGTCGAGACTCACCTCGACTCGCGTGATCCGCCCGCGGCCGCTCCACGCCAGTCCATTCACGCTGCGCCATCCCTTGGCCGCGATGGTCTGCGGATAGCAGGGCGACGTGATCACCGACTTCGCATCGATTTCGAACGTGAAGATGCGGGCCGTGCCGTCGGGCAGCGGGTCGGTGTACTTCGATGTTTCCCAGCGCGTCATCCACGGCTTCGTGCCCAGCTCGAGACGGCGCAGCCACTTCACATTGCTGTTCCCCTCGAAGCCGGGGAGCAGCAGGCGCATGGGATAGCCCTGACCGGGGCGCAGCGGCTCACCATTCTGCGCCCACACGATCATGGCGTCGTCCCACGCCTTCGCGATGGGAATCGAGCGCGCCAGCTTGCAGGCGTCGCCCCCCTCCGCGAGAAACCATGTGGCGTCGGGCTTCACGCCGACTTCACGGAACAGCGTGGCCAGCGGAACGCCGGTCCACTCCGACGTGCTGAACAGTCCCGCCAACGGCTGTGGTGTGATGTCGGGCTTGGGATCGCGATAGCCCGCCGCGCCGTTCCCCGAGCACTCGATGAAATACGTGCGCGTAATCTGCGGGAAGCGCTTGATGTCCTCGACGGTGAAACTCATCGGGCGATCCACGAGCCCGTGAATCGTGAGCGTGTGCCGCTCGGGGTCGAGCATCGGCACGCCCGCGTGATGGCGCTCGAAGTGCAGATCCGACGGCGTGATCGTGCCGGTGAGATCCTGCAACGGCGTGCGCGAACTGCCCACCGGCGTTCCCACCGGAATGCGCCCCGGCGCGTAGTACGCCGAACGCTCACCGAGCGCCGATGTCGGCGCGCCGGGCATGGTGGTGGCGTCGAGCGGGGCCACGGGGCGCGGGGCCGGCTCGACGGGCGGCGTGGCCGCAGCGGCGGCTCGCTGTCCTTCGACCGCGAGCGGGAGTCCAGCGAGGGCGGCGCCACCGATGAATCCGGCGGCACCGGCGATCAGGTCACGGCGGGAGAGGTCGGTCATCGGGCTAAAGTACCACCCAATCCGCATTCCGGCTGCGTGATGTGGTGAAATGGGGTGTGGGACCACCGGACACGGGCTCTGGACGGGCCACACCGCGTGCTCCAATATGAGCGGACTGGGTCGTCACACGCCCGCCGTCGCTCTTCAGCCCAGAGTCCCTGATCTCACCGACGACCGACACCACCGTCCTCCGCTCGCTCGTGGCGGTCGTCCTCAACTGGTGCGCGGAGGACGACACGGCGCGCGCGGTGGCCTCGCTGTTCGCGCAGCATGAGCCGGGGGTCACCGTCCTGATCGTGGACAACGCATCGCCCGACGGCAGCGGCGCGCGCCTGCAGCAGCGTTTCCCCGAGGTGCCGTTCCTGCAGACCGGCGCCAACTACGGGTACGCCGGGGGGAATCAGCGCGCGATCGCGTGGGCGCTGCAGCAGGGAGCGGACGCCGTCCTGCTGGTGAATGACGACGCCGAACTGATGCCGGGTTGCCTCCGGGCGCTCCGTGCCGCCATGGACGCCCACCCAACGCTGGGGGGATGCGCGCCGACGGTCACGCATGGCCCACCGCATCAGGATCGCGTGTGGTGGGGCGGGGGCGACTTCATCGCCCACAAAGCGGGGGGCGTGCACCGCCACGCGGGGGCACGGCTGGACGTGATCCGTGCGCGACCGCAGCCGCCGGCGGTTCCCGTGACCGCGCTGAATGGCTGCGTGATGCTGCTGCGCAGTACCGCCATCCGCGCCGTGGGCGGACTGCAGGAGGCGTTTTTCTGCTACGCCGAGGACACCGAGCTGTCGCTACGCCTCGCGGCGGGTGCATGGGAAACGGCCTGGGTGCCAACGGCGGTGGCCGCGCATCACCTGCCCTTCCCCGAGCCCCCGCCATCACCGTGGGCCATGGTGCAGCGCGACCGCAACCGGCGTCTGCTGGCGCAGCTTCACCTGCGCGGATTCGCTCGCGCGACGTTCGTGGCGTGGTACTACCCCACCCGCGTCCTGCTGGGCGCCCGCTATCTGCTGCGGGGCGACGGTGCCCGCGCGCTCGCCATCTGGCGCGGTGCGACCAGCCGCCTCCCACGTCCCGACGATCCGCGGGCGTTCGCTTAGCGGAAGTATTCGGCCAATGCCGCAGACTCCCGCCGCTGTCGCCACACATGCACGCGCGGTGCCATCCATCGGATCAGCGCGCCGAGGAGCGGCAGGCCTCGCAGCACACTGCCGTCACCGGCCAGACGGCGCCAGCGCGCGCTGCGCTCGTCCTTGAGCCGGTAATCCGCCGCCTCGAAGCTCTGGGCGCCGTTAGTCGCCGGCGCGTTGATGACACATCGTGCGCGGTCCACCCGGAAGGACACGATGGACTCGTAGCAGACCATGGCGTACACGGTGTCGCGCAGCATCCGGCCCGTTGCCGATGCCGGAGCCGCGACCCCCGGAAAGCGCGTATTGAGGACGTCGGCGACGTGCGCGACGAACCGCATGAACGAGTACCGCGACGGATTGCCGAATTCGGGGAGGTAACTCGCATGCACATCCTCCACGATCAGCATGCCACCGTCACGCACGTGCGGCAGGCACGCGAGCGTCGTCATCACCTGCTGGCGATTGGTGTGTCCCCCGTCATCGAGGACGACATCGACCGGTCCCACGTTAGCGAAAAACTGTGCCCAGAACGCGGGGTCGCCCTGATCGCCAATGACAATCTCGAAACCATCCGCCGTCCACCGCTGCGCGGCGGGATTGAGGTCGACGCCGATGATGCGCGCGTCGTTGCCCAGAAACTGTCGCCACAGATGCAGCGACCCGCCGTTCAGGACGCCGATCTCGACGAACGTGACGGGGCGTCCACGGTACCGGGTCAGCAGCTCATCGTAGATGGCGAAATAGTTCGCGTGCTTGATCGACAGGTACGGCGCGCTGTCGTAGCAACGGCGGGACGATGGACCGTCGTGCAGCGGAGCCGACGGGTCGGTCATCGGTGGTGCCTCAGCCACACCGTGTACCCACACCGTGTACCCGCACCGGCAACCGCAGGGCGCACCCCGGCACGGCCGCCAACTCCCCGACCGAAATGCACGCGGTCGCGAGCAGAAACGTTCATCATGTCGGCAAAGCTACGCGCGCAGGAGCTCGTCCACCATCACGAGCACCCGCGCCGGCGACAGCTCCGTCAAACACCGGTTCAACGCGCAAGGGGCATACGCGCGCCCGTCATAGCACGGCGCACAGGGCAATCCGGCGGCGGCACTCGCAACCACGACCGGCATGCCGGCGGGGACGCGCTCCGCCGGCGCCGTGGGACCAAAGAGCGCCACGGCCGGGGTACGCGTCAGCATCGCGAGATGCAGCGTGCCGGAGTCATGACTCACCAGCAAACGCGCGCGCGTGAGCAGCGCCACCAGCTGCAGCAGCGACGTCCGTCCGACCGCGGTCTCCACGCCGGGCACCGCCGTCATGATCGCCTCACTCTCTGGCCGATCCTCCGCGGCGCCAACGAGGAGCACCCGGTGCCCGCCGTCGCGCAACGCCCGCGCGAGCGTGATCCAATGGGCGATCGGCCAGCGGCGCAGCGGGTCGTCGCGCAGCACGTTGCGGGCGCCGCCGGGCGCCAGGACAACGGCACCAGCCGCATCGCTGGCCGCGTCCACCAGCCCGGGCTCGAGCGTCAGGCGCGCCAGATGGGGCGACGATCCGTCGGCGTCGTCAACGTCGTCGGGCAAGACCAACCGGGCGTAGTCGGCGCCCATCCACTGGCCGGGGCGGGGCGCGCGTGGCCGGTCGTCGCGCGCGCCCAGCGCCCCCCACAGGCCGGGGCCACGCCCATTCCGCAACGCCCGTCGCTCGCGCACCCGCACCCCCCACAGCAAGGCGTCGTACCGCGCGTCGGTGTGCGCGACCACGCCGAGGTCGTATACCGGCCCGTGCAGCCGTCGCCACACCGCCTGCACGGCGTACGCCCGCGCGCCCCATCCGCCGCGCAGCAGCTGCGTCGTGTTCACGGGCACGACGCGATCGATGCCCGACAACCGCGTCACCAGCGGCGCGAACGCCTCTCCCGTCACCCACGTGAGGTGTGCGTTCGGCCACCGGGAGCGGATGGCGTCCACCAGCGTGGACGACATGACCACATCACCCAGCGCGGCCAGCTTGACGACGACGATGTGGGGGGACTCGGACATGCGACGAAATAAACACCGGGCGTGTGCGCCCGGGCTGGGAGACGGTTCAAAAAGCGAGGAGAGCGGTGGCCCCGTGGTTCACGCGGCGCCCCTGCGGCGTTGCCGCCAATACCACACCACCAGCATGGTGGCCACCACGGCTTCGGCGATCACGACGCTCATGGCCATCCCGGACGCACCGAACCGACGCGCCAGCGGCAGCGCCAGCAGCAGGTTGGTGCCGCCGGCGGCCATCTTACCGAACAGGACGATCCGATCGTGCCCACGGGGCACCGCGAAGAAGATGCCGAT
>CANJOX010000095.1 GCA_947475795.1 Gemmatimonadota bacterium | reverse complement strand
GAAGGCGGCTTCATCGCGCCGATGGTGGCCGCCACGGATCCCACCGTGCGCGCCATCGCCCTGCTGGCAGGCCCCGCGTACAACGGGCGTCGCGTGCTCGAATTCCAGAACGAGAACGCGATCAAGTCCGCCACGCAGCTCACCGAAACGCAGCGCGATTCCATCCGGCGCACCGTCCCGAAGGGCCTCGATTCGATCGCCGCCGCCAACAGCTGGATGGGCTTCTTCATGAAGACCGAGCCGTCCGCCGCCCTCAAGCGCGTGAAACAGCCCACGCTGGTGCTGCAGGGCGACACGGACCAGCAGGTCACCCCCGAGCAGGCCGACTCGATCGTCACCATTCTGAAAGGCAGCGGCAACACGCGCGTGACGCGCCACCGCTTCCCCGCGACCAACCATCTGTTCTTGGTCGACCCATCCGGCGCACCCGCCGGCTATACGTCGCTCAAGGACACGAAAATGCGGCGCGAGGTGCTGGGCGCGTTGGCGGATTGGGTGGTGCGGGTACTGCAGTGAACTGCCAACTGCTTATGGAGCAGGGAGGAGGGTATCGGGAAGGAGGAGGCAGGACAGCAGCCCCGTACACCTGCGTCCTCCACCCTGACACCCTCCTCCCTGCCCCCTAAGCAGTTGGCAGTTAGCAGTGACCGTTCAGGGAGCGGGCGGCTTCACCGTCGGGGGTCCGACGAACCGCCGCCGCTCCCACCCGTACCACACGACGGCCGCCAACAGCGCCGCCCCCACGAGGATCCCGAGCGCTTTCCCATTGGGCGGTTGCACGCCGATCACCAGCAGCAACACAATGCCCACGACGCACACGCAGGCCATCCAGCGGAAGTGCACGCCCAGCGTCCAGGGCCCGAAGGTCGTCCATGTGCGTCCGTAGGCGCGTAGCCCCAGCGCCGTGGGCATGAGGTACGACAGATACAAAAAGATCACGCTCACCGACGTGATCGTGGAGTACACCGGCGTGTAGAGCGTGAAGGCAATCACGAGGATGCACGTGAGCCAGATGGCCGTCGCCGGTACCTGACGCGTCGGGCTCACCCGGCGGATCTGCGTGGAGAACGGCAGTCCGCCGTCGCGGGCAAACGCGAACATCATGCGCGACGCTGACGTCACCGTGGCGAGCCCGCACAGGTACTGCGCAGTCGCGATGGCCACGAACAACAGCGCCGCGAACGACGCCGGCAGCACCGAGCTGATGGTCCAGACCACCACGCGGTCCCCTTGCTGCGCCGCCGCGTCGAGATCGGGCATCGCGAGCACGATGGCACACAGCATGGCCCAGCCGAAAATCCCTGACACCAGCACCGAGCGCAGAATGCCGCGTGGCGCATTGTGCGAGGCGTTGATCGTTTCCTCGGCCGTGTGCGCCGAGGCGTCGAAGCCGGTGATGGTGTAGGCGGGCAGCATCAGCCCCAGCAGGAACAGCCACGCGGTGGACTCCCCGCGCGGCCACACCGGCGCTGACGCCGGCAGGCCGCTGTAGTTCGTGAAGCGCACGAGGCGGGAGAGATCGAGCGACGGCGCCGCGACGAGCAGGCTCACGGTGAGGACGACCGCCACCACCAGAATCAGCACGCCGCTGAAGTCGGTGAGTCGCGTGGTCGCACGGATCCCGACATGGTTGATCAATGCCTGCGAGCCGGTAATCGCGGCGACGCCGCCGATCTGCAGCCAGAGCCGCGCCGGCGCCGACAGCGTGGACAGGTCCACCCCGAGCGACGGCAGCATCGCACCGGTGATGAACAGGTACGTGCCCACGTTGATCGCCGCGAGCACGGTCACGAGCCCGAACAGATTCAGCCAGGCCGTGAGCCATCCCCAGCCGCGCCCGCCGAGAATCGACGCCCAGTGATACAGCCCACCCGCCGTCGGAAACGCCGAGGCGACCTGCGCCATCGTCGCCGCGAACCCGATCGCCAGCAGCGTACCGAGCGGCCACCCCAGGGCGATACCCGCCCCACCGGCGGCACCGAATCCGAGGTGAAACGAGGTGATGCCGCCCGCCAGAATGCAGATGATGGACAGCGAGATGGCGTAGTTGGAGAATCCGCTCATCCGCCGCAACAGCTCCTGCCGGTACCCGAACCGCGCGAGCGTCTGGGTGTCCTTGCTCAGCGTGGACTCGTCGATCACGGTGTCCACATCGCGAAGGGGGCCGGACGCGCCGACGGCGTCTGCGTGGCGCCGATGGCGGGGCCCGCGGGGAGGGTAAGCGGCTGATTCATGGCGGGAAGTCTCGCGGCGGCGGACGGGATGGGCAACCAGCTCACCTCCCTCCTCCCTCCTGACACCCTCCTCCCTGCTCCCTACGCTTTTGGCCGTTCAGGGACCACCCATCAGCACGCCGCCGCCACCGCGCGTTACTGTGTGTCTGCCGGTGCGCCACCACGCGCCCCCGGCCAACGTCCCCCCACAGACCACCGAACGCATGCGACACGTCTCTCTGTCGATCGCCGCCGCCGGGCTTGTGCTCGGTGCCTGCGCCAAGACACCGGCTCCCGCACCGACGCCGGCGCCCGCACCCGCACCGGCGCCGGCCGCTGCCCCCGCCGGCCGTCCCGGCGGCGCCCCGAATCCCGGCGGTGGCGGCCAGGGCGGTGGTCAGCCCGGCGCCCAGGGTGGCGCCACCTTGGGCGGCGCCAACGGCGCGCAGGACCCGCAGCCGCGCCCCTACGCCACCGTCATCACGCCGCGCGCCACCACCAAGAGCGGCGTGTTCAAGGTCCACTCCGTCGGCAGCCGTCTCTACTTCGAGATTCCGCGCGCGGAACTCGGCAAGGACTACGTCATCGTCACCACGCTCGCCGGCACGCCCGACGAAATCGGGATTCGTGGCACGCAGGGCGGCAACAACATCGTGCGCTTCGAACGCCGCGACAATCGCCTCTTCGTGCGCGAAGCCGATTACCGCGACATCATCGCCGACACCGCGTCGTCACAGCGCATGGCCGCCGAGTTGATCGGCGTGACCAAGATTCTCGCCGCGCTCAACATCGACGCGTATGGCCCCGACAGCTCGGCCGTCGTGGAAGTCACGCGCATGTTCACCGGCGGCGTGGCCGAATACACCGCGCTCGGTCGTCGCGCCACCGTCGACGCCGCGCGCTCGTACATCGATCGGTTCGCCGCGTACTCGCGCAACGTGAACGTCACCGCCGTGCAGAGCTTCACGCCGCAGGGCGGAGCGCCCGGTGGCCCCGGTGGCGGTGGTGGTGCGGCGGCGGCCGCCACGGCACCCACGACCGAGAAGTACACCTTCTCGATCGCCAAGCTGCCCGATGTCCCCATGCAGCCGCGCCTGCTCGACGATCGCGTCGGCTACTTCGGCGTGCAGCAGCGTGACTTCTCCGGCGGCACGCAGCGCGTGGAAACCAAGCGCTACATCTCGCGCTGGCGCCTCGAATGCTCCGACAAGAAGGTCGGCAATCTGTGCGTGCCCAAGAAGCCGATCACCTACTACCTCGACCCCGCCACGCCGGCGTGGTTGAAGCCGTGGATCAAGAAGGGCATCGAGGACTGGCAGGTGGCCTTCGAAGCTGCCGGCTTCTACAAGGGCATCGTGGCCGCCGAAGCACCGGCCAACGATCCCGACTTCTCCGGCGAAGACGCCACCGTGGCCATGGTGCGCTGGCTCCCGTCGGCCACCGAAAACGCCGTCGGTCCGTCGCTCAAGGATCCGCGCACCGGGGAGATCATCGACGCCGACGTGCAGACGTATCTCAACGTCATGAACCTCGGTCGCTCGTGGTATTTCACGCAGGTCGGCCATCTCGACAAGCGCACGCACAAGTTCCCGTTCCCGGACTCGCTCGCCGGTCGCCTGCTCGAATACGTGACCGCGCACGAAGTGGGACACACGCTCGGCTTCCCGCACAACTTCAAGGCGAGCTCCATGTACCCGGTGGACTCGGTGCGCTCGAAGACGTGGGTGGCCAAGAATGGCCACACGCCCACCCTCATGGACTACTCGCGCTTCAACTACGTCGCGCAGCCGGAAGACGGGATCGCGCTCGACGACTTGATTCCCAAGGTCGGTCCGTACGACAAGTACGCCGTGATGTGGGGCTACTCGCCGATTCCGAACGCCAAGACGCCGGAAGCCGAGAAGGCCACGCTCGACAAGTGGTCGAAGATGCAGGACACGATCCCCTGGTACCGCTTTGCCAACGACGGCGGCGCGCAGGGTGCCGATCCCGGTGAGCAGTCGGAAGCCGTGGGCGATGCCGACGCCGTGAAGGCCACCACGCTGGGCGTGAAGAACCTCAAGCGCACCATGGTCATCCTGGAGTCGGCCACCGCGTGGAAGGACGGCACCACGTACGACGATCTCGAAGAGATCTACGGCCGCACGGTCGGACAGTGGGCCACCGAAATGGGCCACGTGGCGCGCATCATCGGCGCCGAGTACAAGCAGGAGAAGCTGGTGGGCCAGAAGGGGGTCGTGTGGCAGAACGTGGAGCCCAAGCGCCAGAAGGACGCGCTCCAGTTCCTGCTCGACAACGCCTACACCACGCCCACGTGGCTGCTGGATGAGAGCATCCTGCGCAAGATCGAGTCGAACGGCAGCTTGAGCCGCGTCGGCGGCGCGCAGGCCCGCTCGCTGGCGTCGGTGGTCAGCAACGACCGTCTGGCGCGCATGATCGAGCTGGAAGCGATGGCCTCGAGCAAGAGCGACGTGTATCCGGTGGCCGACATGCTCACCGATCTCCGCCGCGGCCTCTGGAAGGAAATCGACACCGGCGCCCCGATCGATGCGTTCCGTCGTCGTCTGCAGCGCGTGTACCTCGAAGCGATGGCGAGCAAGATCAACCCGCCCGCGGCGTCGTCGGCGCAGCAGGCGCCGGCCGGCGCGCGCGGTGCGGCGGCCCCGGTCACCACGGCCGACTTTCGCCCGATCCTGAAGAGTGAAATGCGGGCGCTCGACGCCGATCTGGCGGCGGCGATCGGCAAGACCACCGATCGCATGAGCAAGGCGCACCTGGAAGATGCGCGTGACCTGATCAAGGCGATGCTCGACCCGAACGACTGAACGCGCTGGCGTTCATGACGACCGCACGGCGGCGTGTCCGGTACGGATACGCCGCCGTGTTGCATTCACCACTCCACGATCCCGACGACCTTGTCCTTGATCATGATCGTGCGGTCCGGCACCACCGTGCCGGCCGTCAGGTGACAGCCGTCGACATACGAGCGCACCCCGATCGTCACACCCGCGCCGATCTTGGAGCGGAACACCACCGCCCAGTCCTTCACCGTCACGTTGTCGGCGATCTTCGTGACCTCGTGCGGGAGGCTCGCGTCGTCCGCCCCGCCGTGCACCACCACGTGATAGCCGAACTGATCGCCGTTGCCGATGTCGAGATCGCTGTGCTCGAGCGCATGAAAGGTCACGCGATCCTGGAGCTGACCAATGATGCCGAAGTGGAAGTGCTCACCCTCGTCGGCGCGGATGGACACGTCGCGGCCCATCTTCGCCAGCAGCGCGCTGAGCGGGTCATCCATGCGCACGCCGCCGATCACGCGGAACGACACTTCCGGATGCGCCTCGGCGCTGCCGGCAAACGACGGCATGTCGGCGTCGTGGTTGAAGTCGGAATGACCCGGGTCGCGGCCGGTGCCCAGCAGCTGCGCGGGCGAGATCTGCGCCAGCTCGGCGTAGCCGGCCGCGAACGATCCGTTCACATGGAGCACGCCGTGCATGAACGCGCGATCGGCATCGGTCACCTTGACCACCTTGCCAAGCGCTTCGTTGTCGGCCTCGTCCTGCGTGCGGATCCACTTGCCCGGCAGCACCTTCATGCCCGAGTGGATCACGATCCCGGGTGACACCTTCACCAGGTGGGTCACCATCGCATCCGGCTCCACCGTGGCGCCGTCGATCACCGAGTTGAACCCGACGAATGCCGGCAGCCCCTTCGGCGCGCCGACGGTGGCCGGCCCGACAATCGTCGCCCCGTGCGCGATGCTCACGTGATCGCCGATCACGACCAGCTTGCCCGTGAGCACCACGTTGTCCTGCACGTTGCTGTCGTCGCCGATCGCGATCGGTCCCATCGTCCCGTCGAGGGACGCGAACGGGGCGACGAACGAGCGACAGCCGATCATCACGCGCTCGGCATGTTCACGATGCACGGTTGGATCGACATACGACGCCGAGCCAGGGCCGGCCGTTTCCGGAAAGACCGAGCCGCGTGACTCCAGATGCGTGAGGGCGGTGCAGGAGCTCGAGCCCGTCGGGGTGGACCCGGGCGCAGCGGGCGCATGTGGCGCGACGGCGACGGCAGGGACGTGGGTCGGACCCGACGCGGCGAGCGTGGGGTGCTGGGCCGCGAGGAGCAACGGCGTGGCGCCGGCGAGAACGGCGGCGATCAACGTGGTGGGAAACATGGACGGAGACGAAGCGAGCAAGCAGGACCTAGCCGGCGTCGGCAGAGGCGAATGTCGTCCCGCCCCGGCAAAGCTGAAGCCCCGGGCGTCACACCGGCCGCCACCGTGACGGCAGGGCCGGTGCAGTGAGGGAACCGGCACCAATTGTCCCCAAGGCGGTCGTGGCGGTAGACTCCGGTATGCCGCATCCACTTGGGGTGGCGGTGTTTTCTTCCTTCCCTCCGCGCAATGGAATTCCGCTCACTCCCGCTGGCCGCGGCAGTGCTGGCGCTCGCGGCCTGCCAGCCGGCGAAAAAGCCGGCGGCCGCCCCGACCCCCGCCTCCCGCCCTGGCGCCCCCGCCGGCGCCCCGAATGGCACCCCGACGGCGGGCCAGCCGACGCCGGGACAGCCCCCCGCGGGGGGGTTGCCCAACATCCCCGGCCTCGCCGGCGCCCTGGGCGGTGCACCGGGGGGTGATCCCAACCCCCGCCCGTACGCCACCGTCATCACGCCGCGCGCCAAATCCAAGACCGGCGTCTTCGGCGTGCACCAGGTGGGGTCGCGCCTCTATTTCGAAATTCCCGCCGCCGAAGTCGGCAAGGATTTCGTCATTACGACCGTCCTCGCCGGCACGCCGGCCGGGATCGGCATCAACGGCACGCTCGGTCCCGACCGCGTGATCCGCTTCGAGCGCCGCGACAACCGCATTCTCGTGCGCGACATCAACTTCAACAACGTCGCGACCGACAGCACGCTCTCCACGCGCCGGGCGATGTCGTTGATCGAGTTCTATCCGATCATCGCCGCCCTCAACGTGGAAGCCTACGGCAAGGACAGCGCGGCCGTGGTGGAAGTGACGCGGATGTTCACCGGCGGTGTGCAGGAGTTCGCGGCCGGCGGACGGCGCGCCGCGGTCGATGCCTCGCGCTCGTACATCGAAAAGTTCGCGGCGTTCACGCGGAACGTGAACGTGACCGCCACGCAGACCTTCACGCCGCAGGGCGGCGGTGGTGGCATCGCCATCCCGGGGCTCAACATCGGCGGCGCGCAGGCCACCACGGAGGCGTACACCTTCTCGATCGTGCGCCTCCCCGACGTGCCGATGATGCCGCGCCTCATGGACGCGCGCGTCGGCTTCTTCGGCGAAACCAAGACTGATTTCGGCTCGGCCGAGCAGCGCGTGCTCCCGCGCCGCTACATCGCGCGCTGGCGCCTCGAGTGCTCCGATCAGAAGGTGGGCAATCTTTGCGTGCCCAAGAAGCCCATCACGTACTACGTGGATCCGGCCACGCCCGATTGGCTGAAGCCGTGGATCAAGGCCGGCATCGAAGAATGGCAGGGTGCCTTCGAACAGGCGGGCTTCGCCAAGGGCATCGTGGCCGGTGTCGCGCCCAGCGATCCCGACTTCTCCGGCGAAGATGCGTCGGTGGCGATGGTGCGCTGGCTGCCGTCCCCGGTGGCCAACGCCGTCGGACCCAGCACCACCGATCCGCGCTCGGGCGAAATCATCGACGCCGACGTGCAGATGTACCACAACATCATGGACCTCCAGCGTGAGTGGTACTTCTCGCAGGTGGGCCATCTCGACAAGCGCGCGCAGACGTTCCCGTTCCCCGATTCGCTCATGGGACGCCTCGTGCAGTTCGTAGCGGCGCACGAAGTCGGCCACACGCTCGGCTTCCCGCACAACATGAAGGGCAGCTCGATGTACCCCGTGGACTCCGTCCGCAGCAAGACGTGGGTCGCGAAGATGGGACACTCGCCGTCGATCATGGACTACGCGCGCTTCAACTACGTCGCGCAACCGGAAGACGGGATCCCGCTGGGCGATCTCGTGCCGAAGGTTGGCCCGTACGACGTGTTCGCCGTGAAGTGGGGATACACGCCCATCCCGTCCGCGAAGCGTCCGGAAGACGAGAAGACCACGCTCGACGCGTGGGCCCGCATGCAGGACACGGTGCCCTGGTACCGCTTCGGCGGTGGGCAGGTCGATCCCGGCGAACAGTCGGAAGCGATCGGTGATGCCGATGCCGTGAAGTCCACGCGCCTCGGCTTCAAGAACCTGCGCCGCATCGTGGACCTCGTGGTGCCGGCGTCGACCACCGACAAGACGGCCGACTACTCGCTGCTGCGCGCCACGTATGCCGGCGTCCTCGGCCAGTGGGCCACCGAGGCCCAGCACGTGACGCGCGTGGTCGGTGGCCTCGACAAGCAGGAGAAGGCGGTCAGCCAGAGCGGACCGGTGTGGACCATGGTGCCACGCGCCCGTCAGAAGGAAGCCGTGCAGTTCCTGAACGACGAGGTGTTCACCACGCCGACCGCGATGATCAAGCCGGACATCCTCGCCAAGATCGAGTCCGACGGCAATCTGAACCGCGTGAGCGGCGCGCAGACGCGCACGCTGTCGTCGCTGGTGCAGAACGCCAAGCTGCAGCGCATGGTCGAGTACGAAGCCATCGCGACCGATAAGCGCGCGGTGTACACGCTGGGTGAAATGCTCACCGACCTGCGCAAGGGACTCTGGCGCGAGATCTACAGCGGCGCACCGATCGATGCGTATCGTCGCCGTCTGCAGACCACGTACCTCGAGGCGATGGCCAGCAAGATCAAGCCGCCGGCCCCGAACGCGCAGGACGCCGCTCTGGCGGCGCTGTTCGGACAGGCCGTCGTGAACACGCGCGACTTCCGTCCGCTGCTCAAGGACGAGATGCGCACGCTCGACCGCGAGCTCGCGGCGGCCGTGGGCCGGGCCGGTGATCGAACCACCCGCGCGCATCTGCAGGACGCGCGGGACCAGATCAAGACGATGCTGGATACGGACAAGTAGTTCGGGATCTGGAACGTCGGGAAGGGAAACGGGGGGGTCGCGCAAACAGTGCGGCCACCCCGTTTTCGTTGGCCCGATGTCGAGAGTGGAACCGAAGCGAGTGCGCGCACGTACTTTCCCGCACATGTCACAGCACGCTGATTCCGCCCCCGGCGATATCGCCCCGGTCCGATCCGCCCTGCGCGGCCAGTACGAAATTCAACGTGAGCTTGGCCGTGGCGGCATGGGCATCGTGCTGCTAGCCCGCGACGAACGCCTCGACCGGCTGGTCGCCCTCAAGGTGCTGCCGCCGCAACTGGCCGAACACGGGGAGACGAAGGAGCGCTTTCTGCGGGAAGCGCGCATGGCGGCGCAGCTGTCGCATCCGAACATCGTGCCGGTGTACCGGGCCGACGAGATCAACGGCTTCGCCTTTTTCGCGATGGGCTTCGTGGAAGGCGAGACGTTGGGTGAGCGCATCCGCGACCGCGGCGCCCTCCCCGCCGCCGATGTGGTCCGGGTGCTGCGCGAAACCGCCTGGGCCCTCGCTTACGCGCACGCCCGCGGCATCGTGCACCGGGATGTGAAGCCCGACAACATTCTGCTCGAGCGCGGCAGCGGCCGGTCGGTCGTGACCGACTTCGGCATCGCTCGATCGGACTTCAATCCGGCGCTCACGCAGGACGGGTACGTGCTGGGCACCGTCCATTTCATGAGTCCCGAACAGGCCAGCGGCGAATCCCTCGATGGCCGCAGCGACCTGTACGCGCTGGGGTGCATCGGCTTCCTCGCGCTCAGCGGACGGCTGCCATTCGAAGGATCGGCGCCGCAGGCGATTCTGGTGGCACACGCCACCAAGGAGCCACCGTCGCTCCGATCGGTGGCGCCAGCGGTGCCGGCAGCCCTCGCCGCCGTCATCGATCGGTGCCTCCGTAAGCGGGCCAGCGACCGCTTCGCCAACGG
>CANJOX010000094.1 GCA_947475795.1 Gemmatimonadota bacterium | reverse complement strand
CCGCAAGCGGAACGGCTGACCCACGCCGCTCCGGGCGCCCGTCGCCCGGAGTCGTTCAGCGGGCGGCCCGATGCCGCCCGCGCCTGACCTTGGTGTCGGGCACCCAACCGGAGCTGACGTGACGCTCCGTGACCCCCGTGGACAGACCGGGGACCCTGCGGGAGCCATGCTCCATGCGCTCCGCCCCGCGACACAGTCGCGCCGCCATGGTAACTTTCCACAGCACTCCCATCTGGGATGCCACGGTACGGAAATGCCGCCTGCGTGACGCAGCGCCGCCTGAATCGTTGAGGAGCGGGGAATCAGACCGCCCCCGCCGTCGTGGCTGATGCCGACCATCGGAGAGTTATGCGCCTACTGAAGTCCTGCCGCACGGCCGTCGCCGGCGTCCTGCTGCTCCCCGCTCTCGCGGCCGCGCAGGGCGGCGACACGGCGCGCGTGCAGGTATTGCGTCCGGCCTCCTGGCACCTGCAGGCCAACAGCTACTACAGCGAAGCGAGCAACGGCTACGGCGTCTGGCGTGGCCAGGATGTCCGGCTGCTCTACTCGGGTAAGAAGATCAGCCCGTTCGTCAGCATCGGTTCGCATAGCCGCCCCAACGGCGGCCAGCGCGTCGTCAGCGCCGGCTCATACATCGTCATCACGCCGTGGCTGTTCTCGATCGTCGGCATTGGGTCGGCGCCGGATCGCGGCGTCGTGCTCTTTCCCAAGCTGCGTACCGACATCAGCGCGTTCGTGGCCGTGCCGAAGCTGAAGGGCGTGCTGATGTCCACCGGCGTGACCGACCTCCGCTTCACCGACCCCCGCACGGGCGGACGCATCGTGTCACTCGGCCCCACGATTTATCGGGGCCGCGGAATCTATTCCGGCGCCCTGCACCTCAACACCGACCGCGCTAGCGGAGCGAAATCCAGTTCGTGGCAGGTGGGCGGACAGTGGGGCGCCCAAGGCAGTTACTGGCTCGGCGGCGGCCTGGGCGGCGGCAACGAAGCCTATCAGGTGCTCAGCACCACCCCGTTCGACGCGCGCTTCAGCAGCCGGTGGGGCTCGGTGTTCGCCTCCCGGTGGATCACGAAGGGGACCGGCGCCTCGCTGCGCGTCGACTTTGAGAACAAAATCGATGTGTACCGGCGCACGGCGTTCGGCCTGTCGTATTTCGTCGACTTCTAGCCCATGCCGATACCTCGGGTCCTGCACCCGCTGGTCGGCACGTCCCGCCGATCCGCCGTCATTGCTGCGCTAAGCGCCCTCAGCCTCGCGGCCTACCTGTTCAACAGCCGCGCGGTCGAGCTGATGCGCTCCGGGTGGGGCTACCTCCAGTTCGTGCTGGGGGCGCTCGCCGAGTCGCCCCATTTCCGCGTGTTCGCCATCGGCGTCGCGCCGTCACCGATGGCGCTCGCGACCCTCGCGGCAAGCCTGGTGGCATGCGTGGCGGTCGGGATGCTGGTCACGTCGGCCATGCGCCCGAGCCGCGGCGCCGTCCCCATGGGCTGGACCTGCGGACTCGCGGCCACGGTCGTGCCCACGCTCCTGATCGCCACCGTCCGCTGGCCCGACGGCGGCGGCAGCATCACGAATGCCACCATCTGCGCGGGACAGTGGCTGCTCCTCGTCGCCGTCTGGATCTGGTCCCGGCGCCAGCGATCGGTGGCCGTGGCGCCCGGCGCCGCGCGCCACGCCTCGGAAACCGCCTTCGGGACGGGCGTAGACGATACCGACGCGCCGTCGCGGTGGGTGTGGCTCTGCCTGATCGTCGCCGTCCCGTACGTCGTCACGATCCTGCTCAACGCCCTCACCGGCCTGCACGGCTACGACTCGTTCAGCGATCACGTCGCCGTCCCGGCCCGATGGCTCGTCTCGGGGCGCATCGAGCGGGGGCTGCCCGGCGAGATCGTCACGTTCTATCCGGGGAACTTCGAACTCCTCGTGCGCTGGACCCTCGCGCTCGGCTCCGACCGCTTCGCCGTGCTCCTCTCGGTCGCCAGCAGCCTCCTGTGCGTGTGGGTGGTGTATCGCATCAGCCGCGAGCTCGGACAGTCCCGTACGGCGGCCAGGGTGTCGGCCATCGCCGCCGGCTCGCTGCAGCTGCTGGCCTACCAGAGCGTCGTCGTCTACAGCGACACCTACACCGCGCTCTGTCTGCTGCTCGCCACGTGGCTGCTGCTCGCCTGGGCCCGCGACGGCGGGCACGATCGGCGGCTCACCTTCGGCATCGGCCTCGCCATCGGGCTGGCCCTGGGCGCCAAGTACTCCGCCGGTCCGCCGGCCGTCATCCTCGGTGTCGCCTGGCTGGTGTATGCGTGGCGTGAGGCGTGGACCAACACATCGGGCACCGAACGGTGGGACGTGGCCGCGTTCGTGCGGCACGGGGCCGTCTTCGCGGCGGGCGTCCTCCCGGCCATGGCCTATTGGTACGTCCGCAACGCCATCGAAACGCGCAATCCGTTCTACCCCCTGTCCGTCGCCGGTCTCCCCGGCATTCCGCTCGACGATCTGCTTGCCGGCGCGCCGGGTCCGAAAACCGCGTGGGACCGGCTCGTGTATCCGTGGGTCGAACTCGGGCACGGTCCGGGCTACGAAACGGGAATGGGACCCATCTTCGCGGCGGTGGCCGTCATCGCCGTGCTGGCGGTGCCGTTCCTCCGGCAACGCCCCGGGTCCATGCGACGGCTGGCGTGGCTGCTGCTGCTGGGCGCGTACTTGGCGTGGCTCCGCACGGGTGTGCTGGTGCCCCGCTACGGGCTCTTCCCCCTGCTCTTCTCCTTCGTGTTCGTGGGCGAACTGTGGAGCGCGTTCCCCTCGGCGCTGCTGCGCGCCGTGGTCGGCACCTCGGCCGTGGCGACCATGCTGGCCGTCGGCCACGAAATGCTGGGCGGCGTGGCCTACGAAGAGCTGATGTTCACGACCGCACCGCGCGTGCCGGCCGTGATCGACTCGCTGCCGCCCTCCCGCATTCTCAACGCCGCCGGCGAACCAGCGGGCTACTACGCCATGGGTCCCGGATACCGGCACCGCGTGATCAGCCTGTTCAGTCAGGTCATGCCGGCCGATGTGCGTGCCGTCGCGCCGCAGTACCTGCTGCTGCCGGAAGCCCGTGAACGCGAGTTTTTTGTGGCGCTGCCGCTCCAGCTGGTGGGACGTCGCGGGGAGCTCGGCCAGTCCTCCACGTCGCTCTGGCGCGTGGGGGCTTCCCCACTCGCGCCGCCGATCGCACCCGCCCGCTGAGCCCATGGATCGCGATGCGTTCGAGCTCATGGCGGCGGCGGAGAAATCACACTGGTGGTTTCGCGGCCGCCGTGACTTCATCGAGGCTGCGCTCCGGCGCGTGGCGCCGCCGGCCGGTGCCACCGTGCTCGACGCCGGCTGCGGATCGGGCGGCAACCTCGCGTTGCTCGGCCGCTTCGGCACGCTCTTCGGCTTCGAATACGATGCCGAGGCCAGAGCGGTGGCCGTGGCCTCGGGGCACGGCACCATCGCGTTCGGCGCACTCCCCGACGGCGTCCCCTTCGGCGCCCAGCCGTTTGACGTGATCGGCTTGTTCGACGTGCTCGAGCACCTCGCCGATCCTGTGGCGTCGCTGCACGCGCTGGGCGATCGCCTCACACCGTCAGGCGCCCTCGTGCTCACGGTCCCGGCGATGCCCTCACTCTGGGGGCCGCACGACGAGGTCCACCAGCACTATCGCCGCTACACCGCGGCGCTGCTGCAGACGCACCTCGAGGCCGCCGGCTTCGAAGTGGAGTACCTGTCGTACTTCAACCTGCTGCTGCTGCCGCTCGCGATCGTGCAGCGCATCAAGGAACGCCTCACCGGATACCGGGTCGAGGCACTGACCCCGTCTCCGTTCGTGAACGCGCTGCTGTACCGCATCTGGCGCCTCGAACGGGCGTGGGTGCCCCGCCGTCGCTTTCCCATCGGTCTGTCGCTCATGGCCATCGCCCGGCGGCCGCGTACGGCCTCGCATGTCTGACCCTGGTCGCCTGGCGCTGGTCGTGCCCTGCTTCAACGAAGCGCAGCGCCTTGATCGCCCCGCGTTTGACGAGGCGTTGCGCACCATGCCGTGGCTGGACCTCTGCTTCGTGGACGACGGCAGTACCGACGCGACCGCGGCGCGCCTCCGCGACATCGCACAGGCGTGGCCCGGCCGCGTGCGCGTCGTGGTGCTCCCCACCAACCGGGGCAAGGCCGAGGCGGTGCGCACTGGCCTGCTCACCGTCAGTGCGACTGCGGCATACTGCGGCTTCTGGGACGCCGATCTCGCCGCGCCGCTGGCCGAAGTGACGACACTGCGCGAGGTCTTCGAGCGGCAGCCGCAGGCGGAATGGGTGTGGGGCATCCGCCTCCGCGCCCTCGGCCGGCACATCACCCGACGGCCGCTCCGCCACTATCTGGGGCGCCTGTTCGCATCGGCGGCGTCCATCCTGCTGGGCATCGATTCCTACGACACCCAGTGTGGGGCCAAGCTGTTCCGGGTCACGCCGCTGTTGCACACGGCGCTGAGTGAACCGTTCCGGTCGCGTTGGATCTTCGACGTGGAGCTGCTCAGCCGCGCCGATGCGATCCTGCGTCACGACGCGCATCGCGCCGTCGACACCGTGGTGTACGAGCAGCCGCTCGCGGTCTGGGAACACAAGGCGGGATCGAAGGTGAAGCCCACCGACTTTCTGCGCGCGCTGCAGGAATTGTGGATGGTGCGCGGCGAGCGCGCGCACTGGGCCCGCGCGCTGGTCACGGCCGCAGCGTCACCATCGCCGTAAGCCGGCTACAGCCGCTCCACCAGAAACGCGGGCGTGAGGGGCTGCAGAAACGCCGCGAGACGCGCGAACCAGCCGGTGAACATCAGCGCGCCCACCACGATCAGCAGCAGCCCCGCCAGACGGTTCACGAGTCCCAGGTTGCGACGGAAGCGCTGGAAGAAGCCGAGAAAGCGATCGAGGGCGAGGGCGCTCAGCAGGAAGGGCACGGCGAGTCCGAGTGAATAGGCGGACAGCAGCGTCACCCCCTTCCCCAGTTCCGATTCGTTGGCCGCCAGCAGCAGGATTGCGCCCAGCGTCGGGCCCAGGCACGGCGTCCACCCCGCGCCAAAGGCGATGCCCACCAGCACCGTGCCCAGATAGCCCAGCGGCTTGTCACTGAGGTGAATGCGGCGCTCCTGCTGCAGCGCACCGATCCGCAGCACGCCAAGCATCCAGAGGCCCATCAGCACCATGAGCACGCCGCCCACACGGGCGATCCAGTCGCGGTAGGCGAGCATCAAGCGGCCGAACGCGGTGGCACCGGCGCCCAGGGCAACGAAAATGAACGAGAAACCCACCACGAACAGCAGCGCGTGCGTGAGCGCCGCGCGGCGGGACCGTGAGGCATCGTCGAGCCCCATCCCCGTGATGAAGGTGATGTAGCTCGGCACCAGCGGCAGCACGCAGGGACTCAGAAAGCTGAGCAACCCGGCGGTGAACGCCACCACCACGGTGAGCGAGTCAGGCGCCATGGGAACCCGGTCCGGCCGTGTGAGAGTGCCCGCGCCGGCACCGGCCACACAGGCCGTAGATCACCAGCCGATGTCGCTGCCGCGAGAAATCATGCGCCTCGGCCAGCAACGTCGTCATCCGCTCCAGCCGTTCGTCGCGAAACTCCGTGACATCGCCGCACACCGTGCACAGCAAATGCTCGTGATGCGGCACCCCGCGCGACGCTTCATAGCGTTTGAACCCTTCGCCGAAGTCGCGCTCCACCACGAGCCCACTGCGCACGAGCACCTCGACCGTGCGGTACACGGTGGCCGTTCCGGCCGTGGCCCCCTGCGAGCGCAGCTCACGCGCGATCTCCTCGGCCGACAGGTGGCGGTCGGTGCCCAGCACGACGTCGGCGATGGCCAACCGCTGCGCCGTGGCCGGCAGATTGTGGTCACGCAGATACGCGCGGAACGCCGCCCGATCGGCCGCGACCGCGTCGGCACCGGGGTGCGCGTGCCCACCGTCACTCACGTCGCGTCAGCCCTCGGACGTCGCGATCGGGGCCACAACCGGCGGGACGATCCGCAGCGCGCGGGCCAGCTGCGGCGCGGAATAGCGCACAATCTCCGACTCCTCGCCGGCGCGCCGCTGCACGCCGCGCACGACCAGATCGACCGTCACCAGCGGCGCGTCCGCTTCGGCGACCACGTTCGCTTCCCACTTCCCACGCTCGGGGCCCTTCTGCACGAGGCGATAGCGCGCGGTGTACACCGTGTGCCGCACGCGGGGCACCGGGGGCGCCGCGGCCACGTCGCTGTCGTCGACGACGGGGTCCGCCGCGTCGGGCGCGGGGGCGGCGTGGTCGATCGTCTCGACGGCCTCGACCGCGCCCTCGGCCTCGACCGCGCCCTCGGCCTCAACCGCGCCCTCGCCCTCGACCGACTCCTCAGCCACCACCAGCACCTCGACCACCGACTCGCTCACCGCCGGCGCCGCGTCGAACGGCAATTCCGGTTCGTCGGGCGCCGCGACCACGAGTACCGGCACGCGCGCCGCGATCACCGCGATCCCCGTTTCCACCCCACCCTGACGCAGCGGCGAAAACAGATGCAGCTCCTCGATCCGCTCGAGCGGGACGTGCGTGAGCACCATCTTGAGAAACCGTTCGGTGATCTCGGACACCGGCGCGTCAGCCCGATCGGGGATCGGGGGCACCACCGGCGCGGCGTCATCGGCCACCTCGATGGTCGCGTCCGCTGACGTCCCGGCGTCGGCGTCCGCGTCGGGCATCGCCACCACGGCGATGTCATCGTGGGACGCGGTCGGATCGTGGAACAGGGTCATCAGGGCTATCGGGGGATCGGGAGAGTCAGGAGGCGCACGGCGCCGCCTATAAGATCACCGGACCCGGCCCCCCCGTACAAGCGCCGGAGGGGACCCGCCGTCAATCCGGTTGCGACGGCCGTGCAACAGCAGGCGCAGCAGCGGCAGTCGCGGTGATAGCGGCCGCGGCCTGCCTGAGCACCTCGGCGGGCTGCACCAGCGATACGCGGAACCGACCACGGCCGGCATTCCCGAACGCGATCCCCGGGGTCACCACGACACCGGGCCCCTGCATCAGCGCGTCCACCCATTCCCAGTCACCGAAGCCGTCCGGCACGGGCAGCCACAGGTACATCGTGGCGTTCGGCGACGCCACCGCCCATCCCCCCGCGCGCAACGCCTGCACCAACGCATCGCGGCGCACGCGATACTCCGCCACGATCGGCGGCACGATGGTCGCGTGATGCGTGAACGCGGCGGTGCCGGCCATCTGCGCCAGCGTGCTCACGCCGTAGCCAATGTTCGCGCGATAGGCATCCAGCTGCGCAATGGCGTCGCGAGATCCCGCCACGAACGCCACGCGCACCCCGGCCATGTTGAAGCTCTTGCTGCACGTGTGCAGTTCCACCGCCACGCGCGAAGCCCCGGGCACCTGCAGCACGCTGGGCACCACATAGCCGTCGTACGACAGCTCGCTGTACGCCAGATCGCTGATCAGCAGCAGGTCATGACGCGCGGCGAAGTCCACGAGCTGCGCGAGATCATCCAGCGTCACCGTCGCGGTGGTGGGGTTGCCCGGGTAGTTCACGATCATCACCCGCGCGCGCGCCAGATCGTCCGGCGCCACGGCGGCGAGATCCAGCCGCCCGTCGGCGAGAAACGGCACGAACACCGGCTGCGCCCCGGCCAGCATCGTCGCCCGCGCGTACACGGGGTAATACACCTCGGGGATCAGCACGACGTCGCCGGGATTGCAGTGCGACAGCAGCAGCTCCGCGATCCCCTCCTTGGAGCCGGCCAGTGCCAGCAGTTCGCTCCCCGCGTCGACCGTCACGCCGAAGCGCGTGTGCAGGTACCCCGCCACCGCCGCGCGGAACAGCGGATGCGCCCGGAACTCCGGATAGCCGCTCAACCCGCGATCCGCCGCGGTGCGCTGCATGGCCTCGACGACCACGGTCGGAATCGGTCCGTCGGGGCTGCCGATACCGACGTCGATCAGGGAGCGGCCAAGCGCCCGCTGCGCGGCGCGGCGGGCGTCGAGTTCGTAAAACACGTACGGCGGAATCGCCGCGAGCGTAGAGAGCGACATGCGGGAAAGCTACACCGATTTCCGCACCGACGGCGGGTGACTACCTCGGCCGCTGGTCAATCACGCGCCGCGCTTTGCCCATCGAGCGCTCGATACCGCTGGGGTCGAGGACCTCCACCCGACAGCTCACCCCGATCATCGTCTTGATGCGCTGCTGCACCTCGCGCGCCGTCTCGGCGCGGTCAGCGGTGGCGCACGCCGGCAGGAGTTCGCACCGCACCAGCACCTCGTCCAACACCCCCTCGCGCGACACCACGATCTGGTAGTGCCCCGACAGCGCCGCGTGCTGCAGCACCAGCTCCTCCACCTGCGTGGGAAACAAATTGACGCCGCGGATGATCAGCATGTCGTCGCTGCGACCCACGATCTTCCCCATGCGCCGCATGCTGCGCGCCGTGGGCGGCAGCAGACGCGTGAGATCGCGCGTGCGGTAGCGGATCACGGGCAGCGCTTCCTTGGTGAGCGTCGTGAACACGAGCTCGCCCTCACTGCCGTCAGGGAGCACCTCCCCCGTGTGCGGGTCGATGATCTCGGGGTAGAAGTGGTCTTCCCAGATCACCGGGCCGTCCTGCGTCTCCACGCACTCGCTCGCCACCCCCGGGCCCATCACCTCCGACAGACCATAAATGTCCACCGCCTTGAGGCCGGCGCTGCGCTCGATATCGGCGCGCATCGCTTCCGTCCACGGTTCGGCACCAAAGATCCCCACCGACACCGACATCGCCGACGGATCTTTCCCCTGTCGGCGGAACTCCTCGATGATCACCTGCATGTAACTCGGCGTCACCATGATGATGTCGGGGCGGAAATCCTCGATCAGCTGCACCTGCTTCTCGGTCTGGCCGCCGCCCATCGGCACCACCGTGCACCCCAGCTTTTCCGCGCCGTAGTGCGCCCCGAGGCCACCGGTGAACAGCCCGTAGCCATACGACACCTGCACCATGTCGCCACGCCGTCCACCCGCCGCGCGGATGCTGCGCGCCACCAGGTCAGCCCAGCGGTCGATGTCCCCTTGCGTATACGCCACCACGGTGGGCTTACCCGTGGTGCCCGACGAGGCGTGCACGCGCACGATCTGCTCGCGTGGCACCGCGCACATCCCGAACGGGTAATTCGCCCGGAGGTCGGCCTTGGCGGTAAACGGGAAGCGCGCCAGATCCGACAGGGACCGGCACTCCGACGGATGCACCCCCGCCGCATCGAACGCCTGCCGGTAGTGCGGCACCTGCGCGTACGCGTGCTGCAACGTCCACTGCAGCCGCTGCAGCTGCAGCGCCTGCAGCTCGTCGCGGCTGGCGCGCTCAATCGGCTCGAGATCGTCGGGGGCGGGATGAAACACCGGCATCAGCGGCTCCGGGAAACGGCGGGTGAACGGAAAGAGCGAAGAGCTGCGCCTACAGCAGCGACACCGGATCGCGGTCCACCGTGAGCCGCAGTCCGTGCACGGTCGGGACCGGACAGCGCTCGGCGATATAGCGCGCCACCCGCGTCATCAGCTTGGGCTGCGATGACTTCAGCAGGAAGTGCCACCGCCAGCGGTCCTTGATACGATCGATCGGACACGGCGCCGGCCCCACGATCACCAGATCGCGCAGCCCCTGTCGCGCCATCAGCCGCTGCACCCACTGCGCCGCCGCCACACACGCGTCGGCCACCGCGCCCTGCGCGTCGCCGCTCACGGTCACGTTGGCGATGCTCACGTAGGGCGGATACGCCGGCATCCGCCGCGCCCCCAGCTCCTCGCGCACGAAACCGGTGACATCGTGCGTGATCGCGTGACGGATCGCGTGACTGTGCGGCATGCGGGTCTGGATGATCACGTCGCCCCCCTTGGGCCCGCGCCCGGCGCGCCCCGCCACCTGGCTCACCAGCTGAAACGTCCGCTCGGACGCCCGGAAGTCGGGAAGATTCAACCCCGTGTCGGCATCGACCACTCCCACCAGCGTCACGTTCGGAAAGTCGAGCCCCTTGGCGATCATCTGCGTGCCCAGCAGGATGTCCACCTCGCCTCGCCCCACGCGATCGAGAATCTGCGTATGGGCCCACTTGCCGCTCGTGGTATCCACGTCCAT
>CANJOX010000093.1 GCA_947475795.1 Gemmatimonadota bacterium | reverse complement strand
TTCGTTCACCAGGTTGCCGCTGGTGGAGATGAAGCGCTGCCGGAGCTGGGCGGTATAGATCTCGTACTTCTGCGAAATGCCGGCATCCTGTGACGCTTTGCCACCGAAGTTGCCTTCCCCACGCAGGAAGCGCGTGGAGCCCATGAAGTCGTACGTCACCCGAGGGCTCTGCACGTACGTCAGACGCGAGAACAGCGTGTGATTGGTATTGGGCGCCAGGAAGGAGCCCTTGGCGGTCGGCCACGTGGTGTTGGCGGCGGCCGTGGTGGGATTCACGTCGAGAAAGAAGTCCGTGTTCGTCCGCTCGTAGCTCGTGGCGAGGAACAGTTTGTCCTTCTTGATCGGGCCGGCGATGTTGAAGCCCAGCTGATCGCGCCCGAAGTTCGGCACCGCGGTCTGAAACGCGTTCTTGGCCAGCATCGACTTGTTCTGCAAAAACCCGAACGCCGAGCCTTTCCACTCGTTTGTGCCACGCTTGCTTTCGGCGCTGATCACGTAGGAACCGGCCCGCGTGAATTCTGCGTCGTAGGGATTGAGGTACACGCGGAAGTTGTCGAGCCCTTCCTGCGGCAGCGGCGAACCGGTCTGGCCGAGTCCCACGATGTTGCCGTTGAAGAGACTCTTCATTTCCACGCCGTCCATGTAGACGTTGAAGAAACGAAGGTCCGGTGCGGCGCCGCCTGACGGCAGCGAGCGTCCCGACTGGGCGGAATACGTTTTGATACCCGGCGCGATGCCGGCCAGGTTCATGATGCCGCGGGAATTGAACGGCAGGTTCTCGATCTCATCCTTCGTGACCGGCGCGCTCACCGACAGGCGCTGCACTTCCACCTGCTTTACCCGTTCCGCGGTGACGGTCTGGGCATCGAGCTCGGCGGCCCCCTTTTCCATGCTGAACTCGAGCCGCGCGCGCTGACCGAGCGTGAGGTTGACCGTATCCGTCCGCTGCCGGAAGCCGATCGCCTTCACGTTCACGGTGTACTGCCCGGAGTAGAGCCCGAGCACCCGGAACTCACCGGACGCTCTGGTGGCCACGCGGGTGACCTCGGCGGTGGCCACGTTGCGCACCGTGACCTGCGCACCGGCCACCGGCGCACCGTCGGCGCGCACGGCGCCTTCGAGGGTGATGGTGTTCTGCGCCAGCACGGCGCTGGGGGCGAACGCGGACGAGAGCGCGGACACAGACGCCGCGAGGAGCAACCGCTTGAGGATCGGTCGCATCATAGGCTTTCCTCTTTCAGAAGGGAGGGTGGGACGGACCGAGTGATTATAGAACGCGTGCGCCGAGTGCGCGAGGATTCGGGAGGGCCGTCGGGGGGTGGGCGCGCTCAGGGGGGAGGTGCCAACGTCCCGCCTTGCTCCGTGACGGTCTGAGCGGCAACGTCCCTCTCACCGCGCCGCCTTGTTCGCGGCGATTCCCCAGTACGTATCCGACGTGCAACGGACGTCGGCGCACCCCACAATGACATGCCCCGCCTGCACAAATACGTCAGCCGCGACGCCCACTACGTTCTGACGAGCATTGATGGCCAGGTCAATACCTACCAGCTCACGCCGGCGGGCGAAGGCAAGCTGGCGGCCGCGGGCATCGTGGCGGGACAGAACTTCGAACGCGCCATCCTGCTGGATCTGTACCGCACCGGCGACGCCTTCGCGCGCGGTGGTGAATTTGCCGAGGCCGTGCTGGCCAACCAGCTCGAGATGGACCTCGCGAGCGACCCGCATCCAGAGAGCGCGTTCCCCACGTGCGATGACTGCCGGAGCGTGACCGACCTGCACCTCGCCCTGATCGGCCGTGTCACCGATGTCGTCGCGCGTCTGCTCTGCCCGGCCTGTCGCGCCACGCCGGCCAACAGGGCCGACACCAGCGTGCCGGTGTCTCTGCTGACGAGGCCGTTACTGAGCCGCCTGTTCGAGCTCAAGTCCGTGGGCGCCAAGGCGGACAATGTGCTGCGGTACGAAGCGCTGCTCGACGCCGCGTTCGCGCTGCGATGGGATGCGGTGCGCAAGCAGCGCAGCAAGAGTCAGGCGGCGCTGTTCAGCGATGGAGAGCTGGGTGGGTTGGATTTGTAGGTGATTGCGCGGTGCGCTCGGCGCCCGGGGTAGTGTGCACTGGTCTCGCTCGAAAGGATGTCACTCGTTCAGCTGAGAGGCGCGCACGCCGCAGCTGAGGTGCGCATCCGTCACATTTCGCGACACCGGGAGCGGCAGGCGCGCGAGCGGGCGCGGCAGCTAACTGCATACCCCGCCTCACGCCACCGCATCGCGAGCGCGTGACGATGGCGCGCAAGGGATGGCACGGGACTCGCAATGACAGTCCTCGTGCATGGCACCCCATGCTCGCACGAGTCCATCTGCAACGGAGCCACAATGAAAGTACTTCGCAGTGTCGCGGCAATCTCTGCCGCAATCGCGCTCTCGGTTGGATCTGCCAACGCGCAGATGATCACCTTCGCGACCACCGGCGCGTTCACCGGAACAGGAT
Source organism: Gemmatimonadota bacterium (assembly GCA_947475795.1). The sequence continues at coordinate 7,696 of CANJOX010000093.1, read as the reverse complement.
GCAGCGCGACCGGGGGGGGTGGCGCTGGTGAGCACATGGTGTGAGGCCGCCGGCGGTGTTCGCCTCACCTACAACTTCGGCGCGCAGCAGGTATTGAACGGATTCGGCAACGCGGCGTTTGGGTCCTTCGTCACGAGCGGCGCCGGACCGTCCAGTTTCTCCGACGTCCTCTTTGCGCTCACCGTGAACCAGACGTTACCCGCCGCGGGAACGTTTGCGAACTCGGCCAACATTGTGGGCGCCGTGTCCGCTATCCAGGGGGGCTTGATTTGGGGACCGATTCCCCAGCCGAATTTCGTGATCAGTGGAGTGAATTACACCCTGTCGCAGGATCTCCTGACCAGCGGCGTTCGCATTGACCCGCCCGGTGTCGACGGGATCGCCAGCGATCCACAGACCATCCGCGGCTTCGTTTCGGCGGTGCCGGAACCCAGCACGTACCTGCTCATGGCGAGTGGTCTCGCGGCACTGGGCGTCATGGCGCGCCGTCGTCGCACCGTGTAACGGCACGGCAGTCGGACAACAACGGGGGCATCGCCATGCGATGCCCCCGTTGCGCTTGGTGGCATCGCGGGGGCCCGTCGCCGTCGCGAACGATGGGCACAGTGACGTCGTCGCGCCGTCGCACCGCGTCGCATCGTCGCACCGATGGTCGGCGGGTGGCGACAGCTGCCGCGAGAGGAGATCGCTGCAGAGCGCTTACTGAATGAGCGCCGGAACAGCGTCGATTGGGCTCCACTGGGCACCGGGGTGCCTGTCAGCGATTCTTCTTCCTCGGCAACTTGGCCGTCTTGCTCGGCGGATCGACGCCGAGTTGCTCGAGATCGTGCCGGTCCTTCGGACGACCACTCGCCTCTTTGTTCGCTCTCAGCGCGTGGAGTCCGATCACAGGCAGCAGCGCACCATCGAGCGGTACCTCCACGGCGCCCTGGCGCGCCTCATCGAAGGTTACACCCGAGAGCTCGGAGAGCAGGTCGATTCGGATCGGTGGCTCTCCGAAAGCCGTCACCGTATCCGGCGCCTCGAGATGGGCTCGGTCGAGCACTTCTGGCGGAGCGCCGAACTCCTGCAACGCCGCGAGCACCCGCGTCACGTTCTCGGGTGTACGACGATAGAAGAAGTCGATGTCGACCGTCGCCCGCACGTAGCCGTGCACACCGACGGCATAGCCGCCGACCAGCAGGTACTCCACAGCGTTGGCGTTCAGCGCGTGTATGAAGTCGGTGAAGTCCACCGGAAACGCCGCGGCGGACGGCTGATTCGGGCGTCCCTCACCCGCCGGCGTCACTGACGCGGGGAGCGGGCCGCACGTTGCAGCGCGGTGGCGAGGGCGGAGGCGTTGGCGACCGCACCAAGACGTGCCGCCGACGACGACGCCGCCGATGGGTCGACCTGTGCGTCGAGGGTGGAGCGGGTGCCAGTCCAACTGTTCCGCCGTCGCGCCGCGCGCTCCGCGCGTGCCTGCGCAGCATCCCTCGGTTCGGCCGCGTCGCGGAGATGGAGCGACACCCCGACCAGCGTGAGCAGCCGTATCGCCGTCTCGAGCGACACGTTCGGGCGCTTGCCCTGCTCGAACTCGCTGATGAGGCGGGGGCTTACGCCCGCGTTGGCGGCCAGTTCGGCGATGGACATTCGACGGCTCCGGCGCGCCTCCCGCAGGGCCGACGCGATGGTCAATAAAAGCGGCGGCGAGTTGGCCATACGTGAAATCTGACACCGGCGACGCCCACTTTCAATCCCTTTATGTACACTTTTGTCAGCGGCGGCGCTGGAGAACGACCAGTTGCGGGACTGGGCGGCCAGCAACCTCCGCCGGTACGAACTGCCGTTGCGCAAGCTGCCGAGCGAGCGGAGCGTCTGCCGCCAGACCGACGAGCCGAGTCGTTGACGGCGGCAGGCACCCGGTGGGGATCTATTGCCCTGAGTAATGCCTTCGACGAGGCCAAACAACACCAGGCGATTGCGTTGAAGCGAGTGAGCTGGTCGCCGCGGCGCATCGAAGGGGCGACGGGCTAACGCAGCGAGACGGTAAGTGGCTATCTAACGGAGCCATGCGCGCAATCACGATCGGCAGCACCATCATTGGTCACGTGACGCGGGCGCTGGGGATCCGGTGGCCGCCTATGCAACCACCGCGCGCAAACGTCGACGACGACGACGAGCAACGACGCCAAGTGCGGCGAGGCCGGCAGCAGTCAGCGCGTACGGGGAAGGCTCGGGCACTGTGGTGTGGGTTCGAAAAACGGCGTCGCCAGAGCCGTACTCAAAGTACGGTCCTTCTTCACTGCTCTGTGGCGTCTGAGAACCTTGGAGCATCCCGCCAGAGTACTCGTTACCAACACTCCAGTTAGTCCAGAACGCATCCGTTCCGCCGCCAATAGTCAACCAATAGTTGATTCCGGCGACAACAGCGGTCGGCTGCCAGAATACATCCGCCCAGACATAGCTGTAGAAATCAGCAGCAACATGCGCCGTTCCACCTGCCAGCTTAGTGCTACCGAGTTCGCCTGGAGCGCCGGCCCAGAGGTTGACCGTGACGTCAGTTTCGCTGCGATCTCCCCATGTACCGCCTCTGTAATTGATCAACAGGAATCCGCCACCCGAGACGTTCGCAGCATTCGTTGAGAACGTCTGCGCAGTCCATTGGCTGACCGGAGAAAAAGTAAAATTGACGTTGTTGTTGTACTGGTCTACGAGCTGTGCAAAGGCCGTATCCGGTAGCGCGGCGGTCGCGCACACGCAGAGAAAACGGAGCATTCTGCGGACACCCATGGCCGGTCTGATTGTGCGTGAATACGAAGGAAATCGAGCGACGTAGTTGCGACAGATTCGCATTGATTGGATGATTGACCAGTGAGTGGTAGGCCCGCACTCCACGCGGTTCTGCAGAGGTTCTGCAATCGGTGCGCCAAACGGCCGAGCTCGCACCCACATCCGTAAATCGACCGTCAAAGGGCTGCGACACAAAGGGATACAGAACGCCCTATTGGGGGGCGCGGACTCGCGCTGTCGTGCTAACTCCCCATAAGTGTCGCGAGGCCACAACAGTAGCGAGTTATAAAATCAGTCAGAGTTGCCGGGATAGTCATTGACGGCATCCTCTTCGCAGGGGCCGCGGTGACTCAATGCCGAGGCGCCGCCCGCTGCCATTGTCCTTAAGCAGAAGTTCGTTAATTGACGCGCACGAAGTACCCAGCGATTTTCTTCAACGCCCTGCGGATGATCGCGACGACGGGGGCGTCCAGCACAAGGTCGTCCAAATCGCGCTGGGCGTGCTGCCAAGCAGCACTGGCTCAGTTGACCGAGTCGTCCGAATCAGGCAGGCGGTCCTCGTAATATCCAGTACCCTCTAGCCGACGGCCAGCCCTTGCAGGCCCTTCGCCTGGGCGATCTGCAGCAGTTTGAGTCCCATGCCACTCGGCCGTTTCTTACCCGACTCCGGCTGCACGATGGTGCTGGGGGTGGTGTTAAGAAAGGCAGCAAAGACCGGCTGACTCACCTTGAGATGTCTACGCAACGCACGAACCTGGAGCGCCGATAGCGGGGGCGGTTTCACGCACAGCTGTTCGTACTCACGCAGCTTGGCCGCGGTGATCAGCTTCTCGTCACGCAGACCCGACACCGCGCTGTGAATCGCCTCGAACGCATCACTCTCGAACTTCCTTGTCAGATTAGCCACCGGTCGCCTCCATCCACGTCCGAGCTTTCGCGGCATCAGCCGAAGTTGACCTTCCTGGCGGCCTTCGCGAACCACTGGGTTTCGTAGACGCTTCGATTGAGCACCATTCGGCAATCGCTCAGAGTACTTGAAGGGTATGACTAGGCGCTCCCCCAATCTACCGTGACCGTTCCGGCGCCCAACTTCCAGCGTCAGCAAGCCCGACGGCCGTTCTCGGCGAGACCTCTGCGTCACCCACCCGCACGCAGAAAACGGCGGCCTCCGCGTGGAGACCGCCGTTTTTCATACGCAGCAATATGAAGCGTGTTGCTCAGAGCGCCGGATAGGGTATTCCCCCTAGACTCCAGAGGGAAACCGGCTTGAGTGAGCGCCACCCGCGAGTGCTGAAGCTGCTTCCCAAGCTAAACGTCGCCGGTTCGAGTCCGGTCGCCCGCTCCGGCTGAGCGCCGGTGCCGCGTGAATTGGGCACCATTGGGCACCGCCGAGGCGACAGCATGTCAACGGATGGCTACGCGCCACGCCGCCTACTTCTTCCGGCCCACCGTCCTAATCCCGGTGCCGCCCTTCTACAGCACCAGGTGGTGACCGCTCGCGCTCACGTTCACCGCGGGCCCCCCGCTCACCGTGCCGGCCAGTTCGAGTTCGCCCTCACCGCGCAGCTCGACGTGTACGTCGCCGTTGGTGACGTCGGCCGTGAACGCCGGGAAGGTCTTGAGGCGAATGGTGTCGCCGACGAGCTGAGGTTCCGCCGTCCCGAGTCCGACCTTCACCGGGCCGGCACCGTAGATGAGGAGCTCCCCCGCGAACTGGCCGCGACTATCGACCGCCACGTTCCTGGTGCCGGCTTTCGTCACCTTCACGGTCACATCGGCGCTCTGGGCGATGGCCGAGGTGGGCACCGGCGGGAGAGTGCGAGAGGGCGCCGGCACGGCGGCGATCAGGACGGCGGCGCCCACGGCGCCCGCGGTCACGGCCACGATGGTGGTGAGCTTGTGTTTCGTCGGACGTGTCGTCATCGCGTCAATCCTCTGCTTGAGTTGTGAAGCCTGCGGGGAGAGTGGAGCGGCCAGCGACATCAGAGCGCGTTGCCCACGGGGGGCGGTGGATCGGTGATGCGATACGAGCAGCAGCAACTGCCCGTACTGTTTCGGACTCGCCCCCCGGCGGAGTACCCGGGCATCGCAGTCGACTTCGAGGGCGAGGCCTAGGCGACGCCAACTCCACCACAGCACGGGGTGCCACGGCATGAGCACCACAAGACACAGCGCCGTCGTGAGGAGCGCGGGGTCGCGGGTCGCTAGGTGCTCCTGTTCGTGGCGAATCACGAGCGACCGCAGCGACTCGTCGAGCGTCAAGACCCAGCGCGGGATCACAATCGCGGCCGGATCGGCGCCGATTGCCGACGGGCCGATGTCCTCCGACAGCAGCACAGTCGTGCCAAGCATCCTCTCGGCCTTCAGCCCGTGGCGCATTCGTCACGCTTCCGACAGCGCATGTAGCGTGGCTCCCAGCAGGAAGGCGGAGAGGACCGCCCACAACGCCAGCAGCGGGCCGTCGGCGGCACGTGCGCGGTCCTGGACGGCGGTCAGCGCGTCCCGCCAGAAGTTCACGATGCGGTCGGCCGACGTGCCGAGGACCGAGGTGTTGATCTCGTCCGAAGCAGAGGCGTCAGCCCCGCGTATCGGCGCGGTCGCATCGGCCCTAGCGAACACCGTCGGCGTCGACGTCGTTTGCGGGTCCCGGAGCATGGCGCTGACGGCGGGAACCACCACCATGGCCGCTACGGCAACCGCCCAGATGAACCGCGTCGGCAACCCGAGCCGACGTGCGCCCCGCTCCACCAGAACGGCCAGCGCGCCGATCAGAAGCCCAACGAACAAGGTCTAGACCGCGAGGGCGGCGATCATTGGTCGCTCTTCTCCAGCTTGGCCAAGCGGCCGTTCAGGTGTTCATGAAGCGCCGTGAGGTCCTCGGCGTCGAGGGCGTCGTTCTCGAGCAGGTGTGCCATCACGCTCACGGGCGACCCCCCGAAGAACTTGGCCACGACTCGCGACACGGCGCTGCCCTTCACCGCTTCCTGAGAGATCACCGGGAAGTACCGAAACACCCGCCCCTCCGCCTCGTGGTCCACGAGGCGCTTCGCTTCGAGGTTCCGCAGGATGGTGAGCACGGTGTTGTAGGCCAGCGCCGCGGGTAGCCGCTCCTTCACCTCCGCCACCGTGCCGGGGCCGTCGGTCCACAGTGCCGTCATCACGTCCAACTCGCGTTCGCCCAGCGTCACCTGCTCCATCGCGGCTCCTGAACTAAGTGGTTAGTTGATGGCATGGATTGGGCGTCGCGCTGTCAACTACCCCCTTAGTTCATTAACGCCGCGTCTCTTGCTGCGGCCGGATGTAGACAAACGTATACTTTCCAGACTATAGTCAACATACAGGATCATTGTCCACTTCGCCCGTCTGAGACATTATGACCCGTCGTGCCCTGACCCCCCTCAGCTACTTGGACGCGCCGCTCGACGAGCTGCTCGGCCAGGTGTCGCACGTGCGCATCCTGCGGGTGCTCTCGGAGACGGAGCACCCCCTGCCTCCTGGTGAACTGGCGCGCGCGACCCGGCTGAACCTCTCGGGCGTGCTCCGGGCAATCGACCGTCTCACCCATCTGGGGATCGTGCGCTCCGTCGGTGCGGGCGGCCGGCGCCTGATCGAGTTGAGCCCCGTACACGCGTTCGCTCCCGTGCTTCGCGCCGTCTTCGACACCGAACGTCAGCGGCGCCACATGTTGCTCGACGCGCTCAAGGCATTGATGACGTCGGTGGCGCCGGCACCGCGCGCGGCATGGATTGAAGGGCCGCATGCCCGCGGCGAGGACTCGGCGCACGATACGCTGCGTCTCGGGGTGCTGACGACCGTGCGGGAACGCCACGCGGTGGCCGAGCAGCTCTCCAGCGGGATTCGCGATCTCGAACGGCGCTTCGACTTGACCATTGATCTTCTGGTGCGCACGCGCGCGGACGTCGAGACGATGACATCAGAACAGCAGGCCGCGGTACGCGAGGCCACCCTACTCTACGGCGTGTTGCCGCTGCAGGCGCTTTCGCCCAGCGACGCCCCGGTGGCCACCACGCACGCCGATCTCGATGCGCGGTCCGGCGCGCAGGCGGAGCGCGTGGCGAAGGCGATCACGCGCGACCCACGACTGATCGCCGACGCGCAACGCTGGGTGCAGCAGCGGTTGCAGCAGGCGTCCGTCGCCGAGGCGCATGAGCTCCGGGAGTGGGAGCACATCCTCAGGCTTCCGCCGCACCGCATCGCGGCGTTTCTGCGCGATCACGGGGAGCGGGCCACTCGGCTCCGGCAGACCACCCCGTTCGTGGGCTTGGAACTTGGTGGCGGACGAGGCGCCAACCGATGACGCGCGAACAGCTGGAGCACGCGATCCGCGCAGCTTGTGACGTGGTCGGCGACCATGAGGTGTATGTGTTCGGATCACAGTCGATCCTCGGGCAGTTTCCCGAGGTGCCCGCCGCCCTCAAGATGTCGGCGGAGGCGGACATCTCACCTTGCCATCGGCTCGACCGCGTGGAGTACCTCAACGCCATCGGCGAGGACTCGCCGTTTCACCAGGCGCACGGCTTCTACGTGCACGGCCTTCCGATCACCGAGGCTGCCACGCTGCCGGCCGGCTGGGCGGAGCGAACCGTTGCTGTCCGTGCGACGGAGACCAGCACGGGCCTGTGCCTCGAGGGGCACGACCTCGCCGCCAGTAAGCTCGTGGCTTTTCGCGACAAGGACCGCGAGTTCGTGCTGACGCTGCTCGCCGAGGAGTTCCTATCGAGCACCACGCTCGTCGAGCGCGTGTGGCTCCTACCGGTGGCGCAGACAGAGCTGGAGCGTATTGCGCGGTGGGTTCACTTAAGCGTGCAGGATTTGTAGCGGGCTACCGTGAGCGAATACACTCTTCGGAACGCAAAACGGCGGCCCCCTCACGGAGACCGCCGTTTGTATTCGCATCAGAGCG
>CANJOX010000092.1 GCA_947475795.1 Gemmatimonadota bacterium | reverse complement strand
TCTGGTCGGCCCCAATGGCGCCGGCAAGACCACCACGCTGCGCGCGCTCGCCGGCATTCTGCAGCCCACGTCGGGGAGCATTCGCATCGCCGGCATTGACCTGCAGCAGGACCCGGTGGCCGCGAAGGCGCGGCTCGCCTTCATCCCCGACGAACCGCAGCTCTTCGATTACCTCACGGTCACCGAGCATCTGCAGTTCTCGGCGCGGCTCTACGGCGTGCGCGACGCGGCACCGCGCATCCCGCGGCTGCTCGAGGAACTCGAACTCACCGCGAAGCGTGATGCGCTCCCCACCGAGCTCTCGCGCGGCATGAAGCAGAAGCTCGCCATCGCGTGCGGCCTCATGCACGATCCGTCGGCGCTGCTGCTCGACGAACCGCTCACGGGACTCGATCCCGTGGGCATCCGGCGCATGAAGGAAACCATCGCGGCCCGCGCGCGCGACGGCGCCGCCGTGATTCTCAGCTCGCACCTGCTGCATCTGGTCGAGGAGCTGTGCACGCGCATCCTCGTGATCCGGCGCGGACAGGCCGTGGCCCTGGGCACGATCAGCGAGATCGTCGAGGCGCGCCCCGATCTGGCCGGTAAGTCGCTGGAAGAGATGTTCATCCTGCTCACCGGCGACGACGCATGACGGGACAGCCGGCCCCCGTGTCGGCGCTGCTCTTCCTGTACGAGCGCACGGCGGTCAATCGCTTGCGCCGCCAGATCGCACGGGCGCGCAGCCCGCGCTACATCGCCGCCGTGGTCATGGGCGTGCTCTACATCTGGTGGGCGCTGTTCCGGAACACGCAGCTGGGCGGTGGTCCGCTCGCCGCGCTCGTGAAAACCGACATCGCCGTGCCCATCGTCAGCGCCGTGCTGCTGCTCTCGGCGGCCCGCTGGTGGCTCTTCGGCAGCGAGCGCGGGGCGCTCGCGTTTACACCGGCCGAAGTGCAGTTCCTGTTTCCGGCGCCAGTGAGCCGACGGCAGCTGGTGCACGCCAAGCTGGTGCGCATGCAGCTCGCCATCCTGCTCAACACCATGATCTTCAGCGTGCTGCTGCGCGGCGGCGGCGGGTCGGTGGAAGGATGGCAGCGCGGTATCGCGCTGTGGCTGCTGTTCAGCAACCTGGCGCTGCACCGGCTGGGCGCCTCGATCGTGCACGCCAGCACCACCGAGCACGAAGGCACGGCGCGCCGCCGGCTGATCGTGCCGGCGATGCTGTTCGGGGTGGCGCTGCTCGCCGTGATCTACGGGCTCGGCGTCCGTCTCCCCGAGCTGCGCGTGGCCAGCGACGCGGGCCTCAAGGCCGTGCTGCTGGGCATCACCGACGCCCTACGGCAGCCCGTGCCGCATGCGGCGCTGTTTCCGGTACGCGCAGTGCTCGAGCCGGTGTTCATGGCCAGCACCGCGCACTGGCTGGCCACGGTGCCCTGGGCCATCGGGATGCTGCTGCTCCAGTACCTCTGGGTGGTGCGCCTCGACCGGGCTTTCGAAGAAGCCGCACTCGAAGCCACGCAGCACCGCGCCGAGCGGCTGCAGCGATTCCGCTCGTCGCAGATGGGGACCTCGCGCTCGCGGAAGGGAAAGCTCGCCGCGGTGCCGTCGCTCGCGCTCACCGGGCGTCCGGAAACAGCGATCGCCTGGAAGAACGTGGTGGCCGCACTGCGCGGCGGTGCATGGCGCACGCAGCTGCTCTCCTTCACCGTCGGACTGGCCGTGCTGGCCGCAGTCACACGCTCCACGTCCGAGCGCGCCGGCGACGTGTTCATGGGCATGACCTTCGGCTGGGGCGCGATGCTGCTGTTCATCGGCCCCCTCTGGATGCGCTTCGACCTGCGCCTCGACCTGCCGCGTCTCGCCATGCTGAAAACCATGCCGCTCCCCGGCTGGCGCATCGTGGCGGCCGAAATCGCGGCCGTGACGATGCTGCATTCCCTCACCGTGTGGTCGCTCATGACGGTGCCAGTGGTGATGTTCCTGCAGGACCCGGCCCTGCTACTGGAGAGCGGCGCCACGCTGCCGATCGTCGTGTCGATCGCCGTCGGCGTGCCGGTGTTCAACGCGCTCATGTTCACGATCCAGAACGGCACCGCGCTGCTCTTTCCGGCGTGGGTCCGCCTGGGCACCGAGGCCCGCGGCTTCGAAACCATGGGACAGAATCTGCTCACGACCGGCGCCACGACGCTGGTGGCCGCGGTGGCCCTGGTGTTTCCGGTGGGCGTAGGCGCGCTGGTGCTCTGGATCGCCAACGACTGGGGCGGGTGGTCGGTGCTGCTGGCCACGATGCTGGCCAGCGTGGTGGTGATCGCCGAACTGTGGCCGCTGCTGCACTGGCTGGGCGGCGTCTTCGAACGGATCGACGTGAGCGAGGTGGCGGCCACCGTGTGACCGCCCTTCCTGCGGCGTGCTCCGGTGCGTAACCTGTGAGGCCGGGGATTTCCAGCGGTTCTCACGTTCTGCGACGCCACGCCATGCCGGCTGAATTCGATCCGCCCGACGAGTATTCACCCGACGACGACGCGCCCGACGCGGAGTCCTACGGTGGCGACGATGAATCGCGCCCCGCGGTGTTCGTGACCACCCGCGAGCCCATCGCGCTGGTCGTGTCGCGTCTCGACGACCCGCGCGCGCCGGATTCCTCGGCGCTGGCCGCGTACATCGACGGCCGCATGGTGGCGCGCAGTGCAATGCCGCCCGAAGCCATCGAACGGCTCATCGGATTGCACCTCTTCGAGTCGCCGGTGCCACTGGGGCTCTTTGCCTTCGAGGGCGAGCCGGGGCTGCAGTGCCGCTTGTTCGCGCTGGTGCCGCGTACGGCGCTCGAGGCCGAAGCGCACAGCGCCGAGCCGTGGAAGGCGAGCGTGCCCAGCTACGAAGCGATGCGCGACGCCGACGATGGTGATGATGACGACGACGAGGACGATGACGACGATGACGACACGTCACCGTACGAGACGATCCTCCTCGGCCACATCGTGCGCTTCGCGAAAGACCGCAAGCACCCCGACGATCTCGCGGGAGAAGCAGTGGACATCCTGCAGCGCATCATTCACGGCGCGGAACCGCTGCAGGACGCCGATCAGAAGGCCATCGACGACCTGCTGGGATCGCTGTAGCGCGCAGGGCCGCGAAGCGCGCTACGCGTCTCGCGTTCCGCGAAGCGCGTCACGCGCGCGGGTCGCGCACCACGCCGGTAAACAGCACGGTGCCGGCAAACCGTTCACGGATCACGAACACGAACGGTTTGTCGAAGCGATAGGGCAGCGGCATCGACGTGGGGACAATCCCCACGCTCGTCACCGCCGCCGCACGCGTCCCGGCCTCGTCCACGTCCACCGCCACCCCGTGCCGCACGAAACCGATCTTCACGCTCGGTCCCAGCAGACGCGGAAACTGTGCGGCATCGGTGAAGGCGCGCGGCATGCCGAGCGCCGCGAGGTGCGGTGAGAGTTCCAGTGATCCCGACACACGGAAGCGCGGCAGCGTGAGCGGCGTGGTGGCCGACACCGTGGCAAGCCCGTTCGTGATCGTGGCCAGCCGCGCGGAATCGAGCGTGGCCACCAACGACGACACCGTACCCGTTTGTGGTGCCAGCAGCAGCATCGTGTACGCCGTGTTGCCGTAAGCCAGTTCGGCCGCCAGCACCGAGCCGTCGGCAAAGCCGCGGAACCGGCCGTCGCGCGTCATCAGCGGCACAGACACGTCGGCGCCGCTCTCCAAACGGAAGGGGCCGGGTTTGGTCTTTGCCGAATCAAACCGGTCGCGCCACGCGCCGTCGAAATACACCGCGTTGGCCAGCAGCATCAGCAGATCATCGGGCGGCGGTGCGTCGAGCACCTTGGGCACCAGCCCCTTGGTCTGCGTGTTCCCCCACGCATTGACCGCGTCGAACATCGCCGAGGGCGTGGCGGCGCTGCGGATTTCCGCGTTGAAGTACCGCCGCACGTCACCCGCAAATCCCGTGTCGGCCACCAGCGGCGTGCGCACCCAGATCGCGTTCGCCAGCGTGACCGTGACCGTCGGATCGAGCGTGGGCAGCATCGTCATGAGATCGCGGTAGGCCGTGTTGATTTCGGTGCGCGTGCGACCGCGCCAGCCCAGCGTGCCGGCCATCTGCGATTCCGTCTCGCCGGCGGCGCCGTTCATCGTCATGCCCATGGCGAGCGAGACACTGAGCGGCGAGAGCAGCACGTTCTTCCCCGCCGCCCGCGCATCCGACGCGCGCAGCAGACGCAGAGCGAAACTGTTCCCCGCCGACACCGCGTCGCGCTCCACCGCCGTGAGCGCCCGCGGTAGCGCCGTGAGCGAATCCACCGCGCCAGTGTCGCGCGGCGCCGTGCTGTCGGCGCACGCAGTGAGGAGTGGCGCCACGAGCGCCGCGATGGACGCGGCGATGGACGCCGTGCGGCGTGTCGTGCCCGAGATGGTCGCCCCATGCCGCCGCGCGCGGCCGGGATTCTGTGCTCTGGTCATCGCGATCGCTCCCGAAGTGCCGTGGTCCAGCCGTGTCCTGAGAAAACAGTACACCATGTCAGGTCCGTCACCCTCCCCCCGTTTTTCCCCCGCCCGTTTCGTACCCAGTACCCACTACCCGGCACCCAGTACCCCAAAACCCCATGCACCCGCCCAACATCCCGCTGGTTCCCGTCTGGCTCACCACCCTCCTGCTGTCGTGTACCACCACGACCGTGGGCAGTGCCGACGGCACCCTGGCCGACGACTTCGCCTACGCGGCGAACAGCACGCCGGCGCCCGACACCGCGCCCCCGCTGGATCCCGACTCCACCATCGCCCTGCTCACCGCGCCCGCCGCATGGCGGCTCGTGCAGCTGCGCGGACTGGCCGTGCCAGCCACGGCCGACAGTGCGGAGACCCCGGTGCCCACCATCGCCTTCACGCGCGACGGGCAGCGCATCGCGGGGTTCGGCGGCTGCAACCGCTACGCGGGTCGCTTCGCGCTGGGCGCGGCGAGCGGCGACGGCAGCGCGTTGCGCTTCTCGCCCCTCTCCATCGCGCCGCGCACCTGCCCGGGGGTATTCATCGAGAACGAGTTCACGCAGGTGCTCGAGCTCGTGGATCACGTGGCCGTGCGGGCCGGCGCCCTCGAGCTGAGCCGCGCGCGAATGCCACCGATGGCGCGGTTCGTGCCGGCGGACCGCTGAGCGGGTGAGAGGCGGGTAACAGCGAGCCCAGCCACCTTCCCACGCTGGCGGCGGCAGCGTCCGGGCGCTAGATGATCCGGGTCAGTCGCCGTACGACGTCCGGCGCGCCATGCAGCGTCCCCACGACCCCACCCGCCATGCCGATCCCCCGCCTGATCACGCTCGCCGCCGCGCTCACCCTGTCCGTCACCGCCCCGCGGATCGCGTCGGCCCAGCTGGCCGACACCAAGGTGCTCACCACCGACGCCGTGAAGAGCCTGCTGGCCAGCGCCGAAGCCACGGCGAAGCAGAACAAGTGGCTGGTGTCCATTGCCGTCACCGATGCCGCCGGCGACCTGCTGGGCTTCCTCAAGCTCGACAACGCCAGCACCGGCTCCGTGCAGATCGCGCAGGGGAAAGCGCGGACCGCCGCGCGGTTTGGGCGCCCCACCAAGGTCTACGCCGACCGGGTGCTTACCGACACGCTGACCTTTCTGTCGGTGGACGGGCTCATCGCGCTGCAGGGCGGGCTACCCATCACCGTGAACGGCAAAGTGATCGGCGCCGTGGGCGTGAGCGGCGCGACCAGTGCGCAGGACGAACAAGTCGCCGCCACCGCGATCGCCGCCGTCATCAAGCCGTAATCGAAGCCCTCACGCGCGACCTATCGCCGCTCGTCGTGTCCGCGAAACCCGATGCGCCGATTCACGGCGCGTCGTTCATCGAGTGTCATCCGCGACCAGCCGCCGATTTCGCTGAGCGCGCGGCGACAACCGCGACATTCCTGGGCCACGTCGAGCAGGCACACCTTGAGACAGGGCGACGTGGCCGGGAAATCCGACAGCGGCGGCAACGGATCACCCGACGGCTTCATCACGTCGCTCATGGCGCGGGCTTCACCGCACTCCACGCCGGACACGACGGCGCCTGACCGGCGGGTCGCGGCGGTCCATCAGCGCGCGCCACCGTATCCGCCACCTGCATCAACGCCACGTCGAAAATCAGCGTGGCCTTTTCCGGGATCACCGGCGGCCGTCCCTTCTCGCCGTAGGCCAACTGCCAGGGGATGATGAGCCGGCGCGAGCCGCCCACGCGCATCCCCTGAAAGCCCAGATCCCACCCCGCAATCACGCGACGGAACCCCTGCGGGAAGCTGATCGGATCCTTGGGCCGTCCCGCCGCCGTCGTATCGCGGGACGAGTCGAACTGCTTGCCGTCGGTCGTCCACCCCGTGTAGTGCGCGTACACACAGCGCCCCGACGTGAGCGGCGTACCCGTCCCGTCCACCAGATCGATGGCTTCGAGGGCGAAGAGCGGTAGCGCCTTCCCCTCCACCGCCGGAATCGGCCGAGCAAAACGAGGCGCCCCAGCACACCCCGCCATGATCGCAACCATCCCCCCCACCAAAATTCGTCTCATACCCTGAACACTAAGTACTGCCCACTGATTTGCGACCCAAGGCCCAAAGCCCAAAGCCCAAGGCCAACAGCCCACAGCCCCCAGCCCACAGCCCCCCTAACGAACCCGCTCCACCCCTCCCACCCGATCAAACCCAGCATCCAAACTCATCATCCTCCTCACCCCTCGCCGCTGCGTCACCGCCGCATGCACCGCATCGCGCGCCGACAGCCCCGCCACCGTGAGCATCAGCGCTTTCGCCTGTTCGACATCCGCCAGCTCCACCGCGAACACCTCGTCAACCACCCCATGCAGCGCGTCGAACGCCGCCTGAATGGCGTCAGGACGCCGGATCGCGAAGTAGCGATGCAGGATCTCCTGAAACACCTCCGCATCGGTCACGAGACGATCACCGCGGGCGATCGACGACTCGAGCATCCGCCGCACCGTCTCCTTGTTCGGATGCGGCGCCCCGATGAGATACATCGGCACATTCGAATCGATGAAGACCGTATTCGGCGGTTCGGGCCGTTCGCGGCTGATCATGCGCCCGGGCCCAGAGCGTCATCCGTACGCTCCACGTCGTCCACCACATAGCCCGACTCGATTTCCGTGAGCATGCTCGGCAGGTCGCCCACCGGATACGCGCCCCGCGCCGCCTCGCGAACGACCGCCAGCTTCCGGCGAGGATCGGCCGCCGGCGCCTCTTCGCGCGCCGCCCGCAGCGCCTGCCGGACCCATTCGGCCACCGTCATCCGCTGCCGCTGGGCCACGAGTCGGATCTCGGCGAATTCCTCGTCATCCAGCAGGACCTGCAGTCGTTGAGTCATCTGAGTAGTATAAACGACTCATTCAGATGAGTCAAAGACCAGCTGACGTTCGTGAGCAGTGCGAGCTCACCGACGCCCACGCGCCTCCGCCCACGCGCGCCCCCATTCAAGGGAGCGGACGCGGATCGGCGAACGTGGAATAGCCCCACCGGCACACCGCATACCGCTCGCTGGCGTCTTCGATCAACTGCCCCAGCGCGGTGGTGTCGGCCGCGGTGGGTGCCCTGCCCTGCTCGCGGCGCTGCTGGAGCTCTTCACGGGTCTGGTACAGCGCCAGGCAGCGGTCGTACGCCACCGACGCCGAGTCGCGCGGGACCGCCAGTGGCGGCGGGGGTGGTGCGTCGGCGCGCTCCACGAGGGTCCCGGCGGCCTCCGCCATCTGGAGCGGTTCGGGCACCTCGCTGCGGCACCCCAACAGCAGCGCCGATACGACGACGGCGACGGAGGTGCGGACAGCGCGGACGGCAGAACCGCGGGACACCGAACGGCGGGCAATGCGAACGGGGATCGACATACGACCTCGTACAACAACGCAACGGCGGTACCAACGCACATCGACGGCATCGCCGACGTAGCTGCGCACACTATGGTGTGCCGCCGTCAATCGAGCGTCACAGTGCGCCGTACATAGATGAGCTCGGTGGTGTTGCGGCGCGGAGAGGGGAGGGTGATCGCCCGGGACATGTATAGTTTTTGACCGTTTTTATGCACGTCGTCCTGACGTGCATGCGAATTAGGCATTTTCCGCGAACACGCACCCCGACCGCCGCACACATCCGCTACACCCGCCGCGCGAGTGCCGCGACACTCGGCACGCGAACCCGCAGCAACGCCTCGAGCCGCGAGAGCGCCGCGACCTCGCCGCCCACCATCGCGGTCGTCGCGTGCAGCACATCGGGCATCGCCTGCTGCAGCGTGGTCGTCACCTGCTCGATCGTGGAGCGCACCTTCGCCGGGGCGACCCCGAGATCGGCCGCTAATCGTTGCACATCGGCGGTAGTGAGTGTGTGCGGCTGATAGCTGTGCCCGAAACGCATGGAAAGATCCGGCGAGAGCGACGGGTACACTTCGGTGCTCACGACGTCGTAGAACGGCGCCAGCCGCGCACCCGACGCGGTGTGCAACAACGCGAAGTTCTTGCCGTGCGCATCGCCGTTGCCCAGGCACACGTTGGCGACCACGGCGGTGAGCAGCTCCTGCAGATCGATGGCGGGACGCACACTGTAGCGACGTATCGCGTCCGCGAGATCGCGCACACCCGGCCCACCGTCGCGCTGATATTTGCGCCGCGGCAGGCGGCCCGTGACCTGACACATGTCTTCCTGATGCACGCGGGCGATCGGCGGCAACGGCAGTGCACCCGTGGTCGTCGCCTCGATCCGGTCATACCGCTCGATCGCGATCAGTGTCGGTTCGGTGGAGTCGACTTCGCTCGCGATCGCATGCGCCGCGGGCACGGCGAGTCCGAGCGCACGATAGAACGCGAGACACGCCAGCTCGTTCGCCACGAGACCATCGTAGCGCCCGCTCGCCCGCTTGATGATGTGCGTGCCTGCCGCGCCGTTCAGCGGGAGCTGCCACGTGTTGTTCCAGCGCCGCAGCACGAGCTTCCGCTGCACCCCACTCATCACCTGCCGGCTTTCCAGCATCGCCGCCGTTAGTCGCTCGCCGTGCCGTTCGTCGAACAGCGCCGAGAGTTCCTGCTCGCTCAAGGTACGGTAGGTCGCCTGCGTCGGTCGCCCGGCGCCAGGTGTCCACACCGAGACGGCGCCGGCGCACTCACCGCCAACGCGACCGAGCAGGCCCGCCACATCAGTACGATCGTCTTGCCGCACGCGCGCCAGCTCATCGCGCGTGTCTGATTCCAGCAAGAGATTGTCGAAGAACACGAGCGTCTCGCGATGTCCGTAGGTCATCAGCGGGCGCACAGGCAGCCGTACGGACAGGGCAGCCTGCGCATAACCGTCGCGGTAGCGATACCACACATCGTCTTCGTGTTCGCCCAACACGCCGGCTTCATGCTCGTGCATCAGGACATCGAGCGCCGCTTCGCTCGTGTCGTATCGTTCGGCTTTACGCGGGGTCATGGCGCGGACTCGTGCGAATCAGGCAGCCCGCCGCGGGTGGTAAGGACCAGGTCGATGCCCATGGTGTTGAGCATGCGCAGGACCGTATCGAGCCCGAGTTGTCGGCGTTTCCCGAGTTCCGTCTCGTTCCAGAGGCGCGGGCTCACGCCCGAGAGCTGAGCCGCGTCGACCTGCGTCAGACCAAGCGTGCGTCGGGCGTCACGCAACGCCGCACCGAGCTGCTCGAGGTCGTGGATCGGGGTTGGGGTGATCTGGCTGAGTCGCATGTGCCTTCCGTATAAGAAAGAAAACTAGCATTTATCCAATATATTACTTAAACGGAGGTATACGCTGATCACAATTGAATATTACGCTTGTGTAAGGATATCTGCGCGATGCTGTCAGCCGGCGAACGGGCGATTCACGCCCACGCTGAAGCCGCAATCCGAGAGGCCAACGAGCGTTGCCAGGATGACGGCCGCAGCCTTCCGGTGACACACGCCATCGGCACAGACGCCATCGTGACGCGCGCCATTTCATCGAAACCCGAGATGAGGCGCGACCCGCAAGGACAGCCTTTACACCGAAACAGCGCAAGGATAGACTTGTCATGAGGCTGCTTCTCGCGCGGCACCCTGATCGTCCGGACGCAAACTATGCGCTGATCATCGAGGAATTCACGTCGCTCAACCTGACGGGAAAAGCCGCCGCCGTCACCGAGATGATTGCCATGCTGGGAGACCTGCACGTGAACGGGCGCGGCAGCAGATACCTCAGGAATCTGACCGGAACACCGCTCATGGAGCTGAAGCCCACCACGCGGCGTGGACAGCGAGGTGGTGCGCGAGTCTATCTCTGGCTGCTTCCAGACGACGCGGC